>JBIQMB010000325.1:0-4875 GCA_044463745.1 Chitinophagaceae bacterium
TGCTTTTTTAGTATCGGGGATACTTTGTTAATAAGGGGGCTTTTTAGACAGCCCCTACAATAGGCGTATTGTAACAACCCCGAAGGGTGTTGAACAAGGAAGTTACCCACTGTCGGGTAAGGTGCCTATTCGCCGGCCTGCGTGCCGTGGCAGGGCGAATTTCTTGAAGTTCTGCCCTACCCTACTCTTCATCGTTTGATGACATTTTTTACAACTTCCGATTATAATGATGAAAACTCATTTCATCAACCATAAAATTTTTCCGGATGAACCAGAACAAACAAAGAAAGAAAAGCTCATTGCTTTTGCCGGTTATACTTATTGTGGCCGGACTCGGTATTATTTTTCACCAGGATATCATTGGTCTTGTATCAAAAGCCGATATCGAAATCAAAATCGAACATCCACCCGCTGTCATGCCGGCAGCTTACAAGGTTTATTCAAATGAATCGGCATTAGACGGGCAGTACTCATTATTCAAAATGTTGGTGACGAATACCGGAAAAAGTCCGGCCAGAAATGTCAATGTATCCTATGAAATACCGGGTTATATTTCCACGACTTCGGCTCAAAAAATCCCTCTGCTCTTACCGGGGCAATCCATTGTAGTTAATTGTTTTCCATCGTTCGACCAAAAGATTGTGGAGAAAACAACTGCGTCAAAGGAAAAAGTTCATATTAAAGTAGAGGGGCTGAATATCGACGATATTGAAGAAAGTTTTGGTATCGAAATCAAAGGCAGGAACGAATTGGTTTACACCTTCATCCCGCTTAACGAAATTCGTACACAAGGCGAATATTATGATAACCTGAAACTTGCTTCCTGCTTTGTCACGCCCGAAGATCCTATCATCAAATATTACACACAACAGATTCAGGAAAAGATTCTCAAAGGCGAAACGGCATCTGTGGATAATAAACCGGAGGAAGGAGTCAGGTTTATGGCCGGAATCTACAATGCTATGTTGCTCAGCCATTCTGTGTACAGTGGTACCAGTGGTGTACCCTCCTTCGAAGGGGGTGTGTTTTCTACTACCCAAAGCATTCGGCTTCCGCGCGAAGTAGTAACCGGCAAAACCGGGCTCTGTATTGAATTGTCATTGCTATATGCCAGTGTGATGATGAACGCCGGGCTGGATCCAATTATCTACCTCGTTCCGGGTCATGCTTACCCAGGCTTCAAAATGAACGGGCAATATTTCGCTATTGAATCGACCGGTATAGGCGGCGAAGGAATGAACAGTATTATGACCGCAGAACAGGCCATTCAGGTAGGAAACAAAAAGTTGGAAGAATTCATTCAGGGTGTGCAGATGGGTGACGATCGGTTTCAGATTCTGGATGTAAGGGAGTCCATCAAAAGAGGAGCACTGGCAATGGAACTTAAGGATGATCCATTTTTAAGACAAAAGATTGATGAAATTGCTAAATCATTTCAGCCACAGGCACAGTTAGCTGCTTACCAGCCAGCTCCAGCGCAGCCGCAAGGAGGTTGGAATACCGGAGGAGGAAACCCTGGAGGAGGTGATAACACCGGCGGAGGCAATCCGGGCGTACCCGCAGGCTACCGGCAATACAGCGGAGTCGTATCTTTTGCTTACCCCCAATCGTGGGTTACCTTGCCAAGGAATGAAAACACCATGCCTCAAAATCAGGCTACTCTGGCCAATAGCGCAGGAGAAGCCTATATCGAAGTGTACCAGTTTCAGGGTATCAACAATGCTGAGCAAGCCATCATGGCCATACAAAACCGTGTAGCAAGCAGAGGTGGCCAAATGCAGTACAATGTAACCGGACAAAGCGGAGGATACACAGTTTTTCAGGGTCAAAGCTATGGCAATGGAATTGGGCTGGAATGGATTGCCGCATTTAAACCGGTGAATGGGGGTGTTGCAGGTTTAGCTGTAGGCACGCTTGCAGGCTATGGACCTAATTACCAAAATACCATTCAAAATATTTTAAACTCTGTAAGATAATTTTTATGAAAAAGAAAATATTAAATCGCCTTCCCATTATAATGTTCTTGTTATTAATGACAATGACCACACTTGCTCAGGAAGAAATAAAAGGGACGAAACAAACCATTAATGTTTCCATCGATAAATTAGGTAATGCAGATATGGTTCTGAAAATGAAATTAAATGCACAGCAATGGGATGTGTTTAAGAGAATGTATGGAAACAATCCCTCCTCGCTAAAGCGCGACATCATTAAGGGTATGCCAACTTTTTACTTCACTGAGTTTAAATACAATGAAGATGCCATGGATCGCTCCTATGAATTGAATATGAAAGCACTGGCAGCAGCCAAGGTTGACAAAAAAGGAAAATGGAAAGCAGAACTGGACATGGAAGATCCGGACATTACCAAAATAAACGATCGTGAATTCAGGCTTAACCTGAATCTGAATAGCAATGGCGCCTTTGTGGAGCAGGTGCAGATGATAAAACTCCCAGTCGTAGCGAAGAACGCCCGAATTGAAAAAGACAGTTTCGGTAAAGCGGTATTGACTTACGAAACGGGCCAGGGATGGTTAAAAACGGGAATCAGGATTGTTGGTATTCTATTGGTTCTGGTGGGCGTCGGTTTAGCTTTTATGAATATACGGGGAGGAATGGTAAAATAATCCGCGAGGTGTAGTTATGGTTATTTCCGACGTTTAAATGGTGCATTCATGTGCACCATTTTTTGATTTTGAAGAGGGAAAGGAAGAATTCTCGAATGGCGAAGCGAAGGGTAAATTTTTATCCACAGGGGAATGCAAAGAGAAACGGCTGCTAAGTGTCGAATAATAAATAAAAATTTTTTCTGCTTTAGGCTTTTTATTAAAAATCATATGGATCGGGTAGAATACAGTTGAGTTCAATAAAGATTAATCAGGGTAATTCACATTCAATTAATTTTCTGATTTATTTTTGAAGTATATATCTGTTGAGAATAAATAATTTCCTATTTTTGCGCTCCGCTGACAAAGCATGGCCTCGTAGCTCAACTGAATAGAGCATTTGACTACGGATCAAAAGGTTTTAGGTTTGAATCCTAACGAGGTCACAAGCGGGAAACCCTGATTCAGTAAGTGTTTCAGGGTTTTTTTATACTTTTTTAAACACCCAATTTGTGTGAAAGTTTTTCCCGTTTTGTACCGATTTTCCCCGTTGTTTACCTAAAATGTGTGAAAGTTGTGTGATAGTGATTTCGTACCAGATACAAAATAAAGAACTATGAAACACAAGGTTACGACAGCTTTTACTTTTAAAGGCAATGAATAAGGAACCTCCTAACCGAACTCAACACGAATCAGCACAAAATCACCTGATCTCATTCACCTGCCATAAATCAATTCCGAAACATCACGTCGAAAAATAAAAAACCATCGCTTTCGACGATGGTTCTCTTTAAATTATTACAACAAAGACTTATCGATTCAACCCTATAGGCCCGGTCGTCATTGTTGCTCTCATGTATTCTCTGTTCATTTTTGCAATATTGCCAACCGAGATTTCTTTGGGGCACTCTGCTTCACAGTTATTAATGTTACCACAATTTCCAAAGCCTTCTTTGGCTGCCTGCTCTACCATATTGACAACCCTGATTCCCCTCTCTGCATCACCCTGCGGAAGGAAGGCAAGCTGGGCCACCTTGGCACTTACAAACAGCGCTGCAGAACCATTGGGACAGGCTGCAACACAAGCCCCACAGCCAATACAGGCCGCTGCATCAAAGGCGCGTTCAGCGTCCACCTTGGAAACCGGAATCCCATTGGCATCCGGCGCATTACCGGTATTCACCGATACAAAGCCACCGGCTTCGATGATCCTGTCAAATGCACGACGATCTACCATCAGATCCTTGATAACAGGGAAAGCTGCGGATCGCCATGGTTCTACTACAATGGTATCTCCATCCCGATAGGCCCGCATGTGCAACTGGCAGACTGTATTTTTCGACCAGGGTCCGTGAGCCCTACCGTCAACATACATACTGCAGGCACCACAAATTCCTTCACGGCAATCATGATCGAAAGCAATCGGATCTTTGCCATCAGCGATGAGCTGCTCATTCAACACATCAAACATCTCTAAAAACGACATTTCCGAAGAAATATCCTTAACGTGAAATGTTTCAAAATGTCCTTTTTCACTCGCATTTTTTTGTCTCCAAACTTTCAATGTGAGATTCATAGTATAGTGTTCCATGAGCTGTTGGTTTAATTATTAATTCTAATATTTTGTTTTTTATCAAAATGAGTTGCCGTAATGTTTATTCTTGATTTCACCACTACAGCAGGTCTCCTGTTTATTTATAACTTCTTTGGGTTGGTTTGGCTATTTCAAACTCCAGGGGTTCTTTGTGCATGATGTCGCCAGCCGGGTTATATTCCCATGCCGCTACGTAACTGAATTCATCATCTTTGCGCAATGCCTCTCCTTCCGGTGTTTGGCTTTCTTCTCTGAAGTGGCCTCCACAGCTTTCGCTTCTGTTTAATGCATCGCGGCACATTAATTCAGCAAGCTCCAGAAAATCGGCCACCCGATGCGCTTTGTCCAATTCAGGGTTCATACTTTCAATATTCCCCGGCACACGCAAATCTTTCCAAAATTCGCTTCTCAGTTGTTGTATTTCTACAATGGCTTCTTTCAACCCCTGCTCGTTGCGCGCCATACCGCACTTATTCCACATGATGTGTCCCAGGCGTTTATGGAAGCTATCCACAGACTGTGCTCCTTTAATGTTCATCAGGGTTTCAATCTGTTCGCGAGCCTTCTGTTCGGCTTCGTCGAATGCAGGGTGCGAAGTAGGAATGGGTTTCTGCCTTATTTCAGACGAAAGATAGTTTCCGATGGTATAGGGAATCACAAAATAACCATCGGCAAG
>JBIQMB010000326.1:0-4865 GCA_044463745.1 Chitinophagaceae bacterium
AGATTAAAGATAATTTCACTCATCTATTTTATCAGGTTTAATCTTAACGATCCTTCCTTTTTCCATAATTACGATTTCGGAATTCTTTTGTTTTTTAAATTCTATTAGCTTCTTACGAACCTGTTTAATTCCGGTTATGATTTTTTCAGTCAATTCATCCTTGTTATCTGTTGTTTTCATAATAATTTTTAATTTTTTCAAATAGTTTTTTATTTACAATTTCGATGCTTTCTCCTTTGTTTTTTCGGAGAATTAGTTGGGGATATGTCGTAGAATTGTCGAATATTATCAGCCTGTCCACTTTGGATAAATAGATTTCGAATAAATTTTTAATCCCTCTCAAATATCTTCTTTCTATCACTTCGGCCGGGATATTATGGCCTCCTTCCTTTACTCTTATTTCGACTCTTTCTTTTGCAAGTTCCACACTGTCCAGCCAAAAAAAAAGCAAAGTGACTGAATATCCTACCGACTTGGCTCTAATAAATTTTCCAACATGGCTTCTGGTAGATAATGTCGTTTCAAATGCGAATGTCTCATTATTTTCTATGAGTTCGTTTATGCGATTAATCATAATCTTTCCTGCCTCAATTGCTACTTTCTCAGGTTGAAAAGGAGATAATCCTTTTGCTATTTCATCAGCATTAACAAACTCCTTACAGTTTATAATCTCAGGCAGAATAGTAAAAGAAGCAGTTGTTTTTCCCGCTCCGTTACAGCCCGCAATTATGTAGAGGTTTTTATTTTTCATTAGTACAAATCTACCATTTCACTCTAATGAATCTTCTCTTTTCTCTTTTTATCGTTTTTTAAAATTTCCTCATTTCATTTCTGTTATCTGAAAATGAAAACACTAAATTAAGTATTCTCACTCATCCACGCTGTCCTGTCCTTTGGACGAGAACAGGTGGATGGTCTTTTCCCCTGTTGGCGTCCGTGCGCAGGTTTTGTGGGAGGCAGACCCGACAGCGTGGAAAGAACGGAAGATTAAAGTAATATTTCTTACTCATCCACGCTGTCTTGTCCTTCGGACGAAAACAGGAGGATGAACGACGAAAACAGGTGGAAAGAAAATACTCCTTACTTCTGCTTAAAACTCTCTTTTAATGTTACCGTTCTGTTGAATACCGGTTTTTCGCCTGAATCTTTATCCACGCAGAAATATCCCTTTCGAACAAATTGGAAATGAGAACCGGGTTTTACATCCTTCAGCCCGGCTTCAATATAAATATCTTTGATTTCGAGCGAATCCGGATTGATGAAATCCAGAAAGTTTTCTTCGGCCGCCGGATTTTCGACCGTGAAAAGACGATCGTATAATCTAACCTCCGCCCTGGCTGCATTAGCGGCATCCACCCAGTGAATGGTTCCTTTTACTTTTATACCGCTTTCGTCCTGACCGCTTTTACTTTCAGGAATGTAGGTAGCATGAATCTTTGTAACATTACCGGCCTCATCTTTTTCAAACGATTCGCACTTAATAATATATGCACTCTTGAGCCTTACCATTTGTCCGGGTGCCAGCCTAAACCATTTCTTGACGGGCTCTTCCATAAAGTCCTCTCTCTCAATCCACAGTTCGCGCGAAAAGCTAACATCGCGCAGATTATCCGGGTCATTGGGCAGATTTTCTGTTTTTAATATTTCACTTTTTCCTTCCTCATAATTATCTATAACCAATTTGATCGGGTCAAGAATAGCCATTACTCGCGGAGCAGTTTGATTCAGTTCTTCGCGAATACAAAATTCGAGCAGGCTGATGTCAATCATATTATCCCGCTTAGCTACTCCAATTTTATCGCAAAAAGTTCGGATGCTTGAAGGAGTATAGCCTTTCCTCCTGATTCCGGATATGGTGGGCATACGCGGATCGTCCCAGCCCGATACGTGCCCCTCATTTACCAGGCGAAGCAGCCTCCGCTTACTCATAACCGTATGGGTCATATTCAACCTTGCAAATTCGTACTGATGAGATGGAAAGATTTCAAGTTTTTCGATCAGCCAGTCGTACAGCGGACGGTGAGGCACAAACTCGAGCGTACAAACACTGTGGGTGATACGCTCAATACTGTCGCTCTGTCCATGGGCAAAATCGTACATCGGATAGATGCACCAATCGTCGCCCGTGCGGTGGTGGTGTGCATGTTTGATCCGGTAAATGACCGGGTCGCGCATGTGCATGTTGGGCGATGTCATATCTATTTTGGCACGCAGCACCTTGTCGCCATCATTATATTTACCCGCCCGCATGTCGGCAAACAATTGCAGGTTTTCTTCAATACTCCTGTTCCTGAATTCATTCTCCACACCGGGAGTGGTAGGCGTTCCCTTCTCAGCAGCTATCTTTTCAGAATCACTGTCATCCACATACGCCAACCCTTTTTTAATCAGATCAACAGCGTATCCGTACAGGGTTTCAAAGTAATCGCTGGCATAATGTTCAGAAGCCCATGTAAATCCGAGCCATTTAATATCTTCTTTGATACTATCCACATATTCCACATCTTCGGTGATGGGGTTGGTATCATCAAACCGGAGATTGGTGGTGCCACCGTACTTCAGTGCTAATCCAAAATTGAGACAAATGCTCTTGGCATGCCCGATATGCAAATACCCGTTGGGCTCGGGCGGAAAACGTGTTCTTACTGTTTTATGCTTTCCCTTTGCTAAATCTTCTTCTATGATCTCCTCAATAAAATTGAGGCTTTTTTCTTCTGTCATCCGGCAAAATTACATCTTATGTTCCTAATCCTGCATGCTTGCAGCAACCATTTCTGCCAGGTCAAGTACTTCCATCTTATCCTCTGCTTCATTGGCCTTCAATCCATCGATAAGCATGGTCATACAGTAAGGGCAATTAGAGGCCAGAATGCCTGCGCCTGTATCAAGCGCTTCCTGCGTCCTCTTGGTACTCACCCTTATCTTGCCCGGCTCTTCTTCTTTGAAAACCTGGGCACCACCGGCACCACAGCACATTCCCTTGCTCCTACAGTGTTTCATCTCTGTTAGTTCTACATCAAGTGCCTTCAGTACCTCACGCGGAGCCTCGTAAATATTATTGGCTCTGCCCAGATAGCAACTATCATGATAGGTTATTTTTCTGCCTTTGAAAGAACCGTTCTCTTTCATTTTTATTTTGCCTTCATCTATCAACCCCTGCAAAAAAGTAGAATGGTGCATCACCTCGTAGGTGCCGCCCAGCGCGGGGTATTCATTCTTGATGATATTGAAGCAGTGCGGACAAATGGTGACGATCTTTTTAATATTGTAACCATTGAGTAACTGAATATTCTGATAAGCCATCATCTGAAACAGAAATTCATTTCCGGCTCTGCGTGCGGGGTCGCCGGTACACATTTCTTCTTTGCCTAAGATGGCATAATTAATCCCAATTTTGTTTAATATTTTGGTAAAAGCAAGCGTTATTTTTTGAGCTCTCTGATCAAAACTGCCTGCGCAGCCCACCCAGAATAATACCTCAGGTTCTTGTCCCTGAGCCATAAGGGCTGCCATAGTGGGTATCTCCATATTGTTTTATTTTTGCTAAAATACAACAAAGAATTTCATGATTGTTGCTTCAATGTTTTTAACCTTTAATTTTGTTCGCTTTTTCATTATTTAGTGTATTAAAAACAAAAGGTTTTGAGTTTCATTAAAAAGATCACAAACTGGGAACAATGGCCTTTTAAAGTGCTCTATGCTCCCATGGCTCCGGTCTGGATTTATTATATGATCAGATCCAGGGCCTTTTGGTTTTTTAGCTCCAGTAATCCGAAGATAACTTTCGGCGGCATGGAAGGAGAGCCCAAGAAAGAAATGCATGAATTGCTGCCATCAAAGTACAGAGCCGAGTACTTTAATGTTTTGCCCGATGATTCGTTTGAGTCTGTGATTGACAGGCTTCACGAACGCCAATTAAGTTATCCTGTTATCGTTAAACCGGAAGTGGGTTCTCAAGGCATACTGATGCGAAAAATAGAAGACGAGGAACATTTGAAATATTACCACAGCCATGTGGGGATAGAGTATGTGGTGCAGCGTTATGTTTCTTATCCGATGGAAGTGAGCCTCTTTTATTACCGCTATCCGTGGGAGAAAAAAGGAAACATTACCGGGTTTTTGCAAAAGGTTCCCATGCAGGTTAAAGGCGATGGTGTGCATACACTTTTAGAACTGATTCAGGCGCATCCCAAGGCAAGCAAGCGGATCGATAATCTTTCTCCAAAACACAAATCCAATTTCGATCTTGTTCTTGATGAGGGTGAAATATATAAGTTGAGTGATGCAGGCAACCACAACCGGGGTGCCAGTTTCATTGATTTAAAATCAGAAATAGATGATTCGCTTCGCAAACTGCTTGATGAGATAAGTCTATCTGTTAACGACTTCTTTTATGGCCGGTATGATATTTTGTGTAACAGCATAACTGATCTTAAAAAAGGCGAAAATTTTATTATTCTAGAGTACAATGGATGTGGAGCCGAACCCAATCATTTTTACGATACCGGCTATACACTCAGGAGGGCTTATCTGGAAATAATGAAGCACTGGAAAAAACTTTACACCATCAGCAGATACAATCATCTCAATGGGTATGAGTATTGGGATTTTACAAAGGGGCTTCGGTTTTGTATCAAAACAAGCAGGCACTTTAAACAAATGAAGCTGGCGGATAAAATAATTCCTTAATTTCCCGCATTCTATAATCTGAACAAATCTATTATGAGATTTTATACGGCTGTCATGTTCTTGTTTTTGATTACCCCCCTGCAGAGCAGTCAGAATTATAAACCGATAGATAACGGAAGCAAAATCTCCTTCTCAATTAAAAATTTTGGTATCAAAACGGACGGGAACTTTAGCAA
>JBIQMB010000327.1:0-4856 GCA_044463745.1 Chitinophagaceae bacterium
TAACATTTTGCCGAACCTGATGTGCTTGTTCATGAACACGGTACCTTCATTAATGGGGTTGTTCATATACTCCTTCTGGAAGCGACGTTCACCCACGAAGTTGATGATCTCCTTAACTTCTGCCAGCGAGTAGTTCTCCGGCCAGTTAGGGTTTCCTTTCTTGTCCAGCATATTCACCTGCGTATGGTAAATGCCGGGTCTTGTGGCATAGCGGCTGAGTACACTGTCTTTGCCAATGCGGTTGCCAACCATAACAAAGCGGCCCCGCCCACCTTCCATTGTACCAAACAGCGCGGTAAGGCACCATTCTAAAACATTGCCTACGCGGGTGGGGTTGCGTACCATTTCATCATCATCGATATCATCAATGACAATGTAGTCCGGTCTCTTTCCTCTGTCTTTCAATCCGCGTGGAGATTGACCGCGTCCCAGGGCAACAAATAAGCAACCGTCCATAGTTCTAAATTCTCCGGTTTCCCAGCTTCCTTCCTGAACCTGCTTGCCCCAGTCTCTGGTGTACTGTTCATTATATTGTAGTTCTGCCTGCAAATCACTCAGCAGACGAATAGCGGCATCCTGGCTTTTACTTACCAGTACCATTACATTGAGCAGCCGTTGGTCCTGAATTTTGAGCCAAAGCGGAATCATGAGTGACAAGTGCGAAGATTTAGCATGTCCGCGCGCCCACTCAAATAATGCTCTTGTATTATTGTGTTTCTTTAGATATTTGGCCGCATCTATTTGAAACTTTGCGCATTCTTTTTTAGCCAGGTGCGGGAAATAAGTTTTTACAAAAAAGGCATAATCTTTTTGCGCCCTGGCTTTCCGTGCTTCCTTTACGCCTTCGTTTTCGGCAGCATCAAAGTGTGCGCTTTGTATCCAGGCAATGCGATCGTTCCACCGCTGCTGCAGTTCCTTATTTACTTTTACCCTAAGCATTGCCTAATCTCATTTGTATGAAGGAATCCTGCAATTTTGTAAGTTGCTTAATGAAGGTTTCATCTATCTTATCAATCAACCGGCGCTCCATCAGGTAGTTTTGAAAATCCATAAAACACATAATCTCATCATCGATGGTGTTTGATGTTTTAAGCGTTTTCAATTGCGCAACGGCCTTTGCGAAGGAGTCAGCATTAAAGTCATCGCTATCCAAAAGCTCATTTATCTTTCCCAGGGCTTTCACAATCAGTTCATCCATGCTGATTGTCTTGGCTGCTCTCTTAGCTTCCCAGTTACCGTCAATCTTCCACCGGCTTACCGTTTTTTCTGTTACACCCACTCTTTCTGCAATGTCTTTTTGAGCCACACGCTGCATAAACAGGATGTAAGCATACTCCTTATTACCGTCTTTTGATTGCTTGGCCATGCTACTTTTTACGCAAAACTGCCATAAAAGCACGCTGTATGAAAAAATGACTGCAAGGCTTGCGCACTTATTTGTAAGGCTTAAATGAACGCTTCATTTTTGCCCTCACGACAGAGTTATGAACACATTTGTATTAAATGACGAAAAGGTAATCAACAGCTACGGATTCAAAATCCTGAATGAGGGTATTGACCTTGCCCGGTTTAAAAAGAACCCGATTATGTTGGATGGCCACTGGAACAGTAATACATCTGTAATAGGCCGGTGGTCCAACGTTCGGATTGATGGCAGTAAGTTACTTGCCGATGCTGAATTTGATACAGAAGATGAACAGGCCAAGAAGTTGGAAGGCAAAGTAAGCCGTGGCTTCATTAAAAGCTGTAGCATGGGCGTGACATATGATAGAGAATACATGAAGGCCAACCCGGACGGCACCTACACCTTAACACAATGTGAACTCTTTGAAGCCAGCCTGGTGGCTGTGCCTTCCAATGCAAATGCACTTAAGCTGTATGCTAAGAATGGTGCATTGATGGAAGAAAAAGAGATCAGACTATCCCTTAAAAATTTAGAAAGCGAAATAAAAAACGAAAAAATGGAAAAATTCCAATTATCTGCCCCAGCGCTTACCGCATTAGGCCTTGCCAATGCCGATGATGCCAATGCTGTGAGTACAGCAATATCCGGTCTGAAAACCGAACTTGACAATGCAAAGAAGGAATTGTCGGCATTCAAGGCTGAAAAAGAAAAGCAGGATGAAGCCAATGCGCAGGCCCTGGTAAAAGGAGCCATTGCCGCCGGTAAGCTCTCTGCAACTGTGGAAGCCGATTTTTTAAAGATGGCCAAAGAAAACTTTGCCCTGGCAAAAACAGTGATTGACGCCATGCCTGGTAAGGGCAGCCTTGCCGGCAAGGTAAACAACAGTGATACTGCGGTTAAGACCATTGAGGATTTTGGCAAGCTGACGCATGAACAGCAGTTAGCATTTAAAAACGATCATCCGGAAGAATATCGCAAGATGTTTTCCTAATCATTAAAAACGAATTCAACCCTATTTAAAACGCAAATATTTTAGAATAAAATGGCTACATTAAACTTTGCAGAAGTATGGCTCAACCGCGTAAGAACCGCATTAACCAATGCAGACGCCGCCCCATGGCTGGCGGGTATCCCTGAACTGGATACCCAGGTATTGGAAGTTGGCAGCGGATCGGCCAGTGAGCAAAACGTAATCCATATCCCCACATCGGCCTTCAAGCCTGATGTGCTGATTAACAACACTACCTATCCGCTGGCCGTGCAGGCATATTCAGATAGTGAGGTTACCATCCAATTGGATAAGTATCAGACCAAACCCACATCGGTAACCGATGATCAGGTGATCGGTGCATCTTATGACCGCATTGATAACGCCACACGCTCGCACACCACTGCAATCCTTGAAAAGAAGTATGGCAAGGCCATTCACTCCCTTTGCCCGTCTACAAATACAGCTGGCACGCCCATCCTCAAAACCACCGGTGCCGATGACGGTACTGGCAGAAAGCGACTGATCTATAACGATCTGGTAGCCTTGAAGGATAAGCTTGATAAACAGATGGCGCCCGGTGCAGGCCGCAGATTGGTGCTCTGCACGGACCACTGGAATGATTTGCTGCTCGACAGAAATAACTTCGGTAACCTGTTGGTAGATTACAATAAGGGCCAGGTAGCCCCTATGATAGCCAGCTTTGAGCTATACTCCTATGTAAACAACCCGCTCATTACCGCTTCCACACTGGTAAAGAAGGCTTATGGTGTAGCCGGTGCAGCCGGAGATTACCAGGCATCTGTAGCCTTTTACACGGCCAATATTGGTAAAAAGACCGGGATGACCAAGAAGTATTACCAGGCATCGGAAGCTGACCCGGCTAATCAGCAAAATTTAATTGCCTTCCGACATTACTTTATTGTAACGCCGATAGAGGCCAATTATGGAGGAGCCATTGTAAGCGCCGCTGTATAAACTTTAAGGGCACGGAAGCGGACTGCTTCCATTGAAAACAACCCGTTACCCGTGCCTATTTTTTTGTGAACTAACCTAAAATGAAAACAGTGCAATACGGACAGGGCAATACCCTTGTTGGGTTTATATCAGGCGTTTTTGGCGGGATAGGTTCTTTTATGCTTGATATACAAATAGGATTCATGAGCGACATGATGATCGCCATCCTTACAGCCTGCCTGTGTGGTGCGGCCGGTGTAGCAGGAAAAGAGGCCTATCAATTTGTTAAGCGAAAAGTATTCAAAAGGAAAAAAATATGAACAAACTCATTAAAAAAATTGTTGAATTCGTCAAGCGACTGTTTGGCAACATCAATCCTTATCTGCAAGAAGCAGTGTCCGTAGGTGCTGAGGTAGCAGAGAAAGTGAAAAACTTTGATACCACCAACCCGTATATCGGGGATATCATTACCGCGCTGATACCAGGCACGGTAGACGATCTGGTAAAAGTGAAACTGCGCGAATACCTCCCTAAGATTGCTGTGCAGCTCCGGCTGGTAGAAGCCACCCAGGGCCTCACAGATCCTGACCAAATTATGATGGCCGCCGTAAAGGTGATACAGCAAATGGATAAGGACTATAAGAGTGCCTTCCTACATAATTTCTCCATCATGGTGGCTAAGGTGGCTGCCGATGGTAAACTGGACTGGAGCGACGCGGTTTATCTCTTGGAGTGGTATTATCAAAACAAAGTAAAAGATGCGGCCGAGTAAAGTTTGCATTGATTTCATCAAAGCCGAAGAAGGGCTTCGCTTGGACAGTTACCAGGATGCGGCCGGTGTGTGGACAATAGGCTACGGTAGTACTATGTACAAGACCGGGCAGCGTGTAGGGCCGAAAGAAAAAATAACCCGACAGGAAGCTGAAGAATTGATAACCTGGGAGATTGAAAATAAGGCAGTGGCCGTGGCTGCATCGTTGCAAAGCATAAAATTAACACAAAATCAGTTCGATGCGTGCGTAAGCTTCGCATACAATGCAGGTGTTAGTGCATTTGCCAATAGCACACTCAGAAAAGTTATTAAGAAAAATCCGGCCGACCCCTACATCCGCAATTGTTTCGCCATGTGGAATAAAATAACGGTTAACGGCAAAAAAGTTGAAAACCGGGGACTTACCAACCGGCGGAGAAGGGAAGCGGACTTATATTTTAAAAACGTTTAAATATAATTAAAATGGATGTAAAGCAGTATTTCAAAGATTACCCTGGAAGCAAACAATGTTTTCAAACTTCCGACAGTTTGATTTTTCATGAAGAAGGTGATGCCAGGCTGCATGCGAAATCGTTAGAAGACAAAGATGTGAAAACGCACCAGGCGAAGCCGTCCACGGCGGATGATGATGCCGGGGCACAAGCTGCTGCTAAAGCTGCTCAGGAAGCAGAAGCGAAATGCCGCTGAAGAAGCTGCTGCCAAAGCTGCTCAGGAAGCAGAAGCGAAAGCCGCTG
>JBIQMB010000328.1:0-4814 GCA_044463745.1 Chitinophagaceae bacterium
GGGATATAATGCATTTCTGTTGTGCTGTCTTTAAAGGTCAAACGAAGGTCGATTGGCATGGGCATTTCACCAATACGCCGCAGTCTGATTATCGATTTACCACTCTCCTCCCAAAGACTGTCGATTTTGTAATCAATCGTTTTGATGGTATTCACAAAATATTCTTTATACCAATCCAGTTGCAAACCACTTACATCTTTGGCTACTTTCATGAAGTCGTCGGGTGACGGATGCTTCAATTTCCATCTTTTATAATATTCCAGCAAGACCGAATCTCTGGTTTCAGAACCAATAACATATCCCAACTGTTCCAGAAATACCTCACCTTTTGAATAAGCATTCATACTGTAACCAATGTTGGTATTGTAATGATCTGAAAAGGTTGTCAAAGGTTCGGCATATGGTGTAGGGGCGATAGATAAATATCCGCGGTAAGCATCAGCATGATTCAGGGGAAGTGCAGCACGATTTTGCAACCCTTTCTCTGATCGATAAAAGGCAGTCACTTCTCCCTCACCCCAACTTGTAAAACCTTCGTCCATCCATGGATGCTGCACCTCATTGGTAGCAAGCATCATCTGGTACCAGCTATGCAT
This sequence comes from Chitinophagaceae bacterium, assembly GCA_044463745.1. Classification (GTDB taxonomy): domain Bacteria; phylum Bacteroidota; class Bacteroidia; order Chitinophagales; family Chitinophagaceae; genus Ginsengibacter. Next base: position 597 of record JBIQMB010000328.1, read on the forward strand.
CCATTCATGAAAAACAGTTCCCAGTCCCGGACCTTTGAGCAATGTGGCCATAGGATATTCCATACCTCCATCGCCACCCTGAATAAAAGAATACTGCGGATAGATATACTTGCCAAATCGTTTATTTATATAGGGTAGCACGGTATAGGCTGCGTCAAGCACATTGGCCCAGGCAGAGTCTGCCTTCGCATCTTTCTTCTTATAAATCACATGCAGCATAGTCCCTTCTCTTTCCTTAGAAAGATGTTCAAATTCAGGATCGGCTGCCCATACAAAATCATGTACATCTTTGGCTGTAAAATGCCAGGTTCTAAGCGGTGTGGCAATATTTTTAAGTGAGGTGCCTTCTTTATCGTATCCCCAGCCAATTTGGGCAGCATTTTGCAATACGCCTGTACCTCCTATTTTATAATTTTTGTCTATTTTGATACTGACATCATAATCTCCCCAAACACCATAAAACTCTCTCGCCACATATTGAGCTGTATGCCATCCGTCGCGATCATACTCGCAAATTTTGGGATACCACTGAGCCATGCTATATCTGACGCCTTCTGCATTATCGCGTCCGCTTCTACGTATCTGAACCGGAACCTGCGCCTCAAAAGTTATATCAAACACCACCTTGGTTTTAGGCAGAATGTCTCTTGATAAAATCACTTCCAGAATGGTTCCATGTTCTATGGTTCTTTGCTCTACCCCATTCATTCTGATAGACTTTACTCTCTGATATCCAATTTCATCAGGCTTCAGATTGTAAATGCGATCTCTGACTCGCGAGTCCCAATCAGGCCTTCCGTTCACCATCACGGTACCTAATTCTCTACTCCTTACATCCATCTGGCTGCCCGGCTGAAACGCGTTCCAAAAAAGGTGGATAAATATTTTATTTAGCTTGTCGGGTGAGTTATTGAAATAATCGACCTTTTGTGTTCCTGTAACGATGTTGGTATTAACGTTCAGCGTCACATCCATTTTATACTGAACTCTTTGCTGCCAGTAACCTTGCTGTGAAAATGAAATAAAAGAAAAGGAAGTTAGTAAAACTAAGGTCAGATAAAATCTTTTCATTCGTTATGGGTTTGAGGTTTGCAATATCCCAAATAAAAATCTTTTAAAAAACCCAAATTCCATGAGTGGGGTTCACTCAGCTCTTTGCTCCCGCCACCACTATTACGATTTCTCCCTTTATTGTTTTGGCTGAAAAATAGGTCATCACTTCTTTAATCGTACCACGTATGGTTTCCTCATGCATCTTGGTGAGTTCCCTGCTCACGCTACATAACCGGTCTTCGCCAAAAACGGATGAAAAATCTGCCAGTGTTTTCAATAGACGGTTTGGGCTCTCATAAAATATCATGGTTCGGTGTTCATCCCGGATCGAATTGAGATAGGTTTGTCTGCCTTTTTTTTGTGGGATAAACCCTTCAAAACAAAACCGGACAGACGGTAACCCGCTGTTGACCAGGGCAGGCACAAATGCCGTCGCCCCGGGCAGGCATTCTACTTTTATGCCAGCAGATAAACATTCTCTGACAAGTAAAAAAGCAGGATCGCTGATACCGGGAGTGCCTGCATCGGTAATCAAAGCCATCGTTTCGCCACCAAGTATTCTTGCTGTCAGCGACTGAACGATCCGATGTTCATTGTGCTGATGATAGGCAGAGGTTCGGGTTGAAATACCATAGTGTTTTAGTAATTTACCGGAGGTACGCGTATCTTCAGCCAGAATTAAATCCACCGACTTCAATACTTCAATAGCACGTAGCGTAATATCGGCAAGGTTGCCAATGGGAGTTGGAACGATATAAAGCATTCCAAAAATATTTAACTGGCCTGAATGATCCGGATATCAGCCTGTTCCATTACCGGATTGGCCAGGAGTTTTTTAACGGCTTCCTGAGCGGTCTCCATTGCTTCGCTTTCTGATTTGGAAGTGATGTGCAACTGGATATGTTTGCCAATTCGAACGTCTGAAGCATTGGTTATTCCTAATTTTTCCAACCCTCCCAATACAGCCTTTCCCGCGGGGTCAAGAAGTTCCTTCAAAGGCATGATGTTGATTTCGGCTATATAATTCATGATACGTTTCTTTTTGATGTTAAAAATGAAAATAAGATATAAAAAATAAATGTCAGGGGAATGGCGAGCCATTGCCACATGATGGCTGAGATTAATCCTATCAATCCCAATGCTATTACAGGCCAATCTTTCTTAGCGTTAAATCCACTGGACTTAAGTGCTATTATCCGATGATTACTAACCATCAGATAACTCAATACGAGAACAGCGCCATAGAGAAACCATTTGTTTACAATGAGGCTATTGATACCAGGCATGCCGCTGCCATGAAGTATCAATGGGAGTGATGCTACCACCAGCCCTATCGCGGGTACCGGTACTCCCTTAAAAGAATATTGCTGATCGGTGGCGATATTAAATCTACCGAGACGCCAGGCGGCAGCCATAGCTACGATAATCGCAGGCAATAGGAAAATGATAGAAATATAAATTCCGCCTTCTTCGCGGGCGTAGCTCATGCGCAAAAGCTGATACAAAATAACAGCCGGCGCAACACCAAAACTCACAACATCGCTCAGGCTATCCAGTTGTTTACCCAATTCGCTGGTAGCGTTCATCAGTCTGGCAATAAAACCGTCAAGGAAATCGATTACCGCCGCAATCATAATACAGATTCCGGCCCAGGTTAGTTGTTCAGGAATATTGAAGCTGCTTACAAGCTGTTCATTTTGTGAAATAAATACGGCATTGGTTTGTAATGCGAAAATAATTGCCAATACGCCGGCAAAAAGATTCAGCAGTGTAAAAAGATTTGGAATTTGTTTCATGACAGATGCAAAATAAACCTATTTCTTTTTCATCAGCGATTCTATTTCTTCCACAGTGATAGGAATATTTTTCATCAGATCCTTATTACCGGTTTTGGTAAGCCAGTAATTATTCTCAATCCTGATTCCCATTTTTTCTTCTTCAATGTAAATACCGGGTTCGATGGTAAATACTGCTCCTGCCTTAACGGGTTCAGTTTTGGTTCCCAAATCGTGTACATCAGCGCCCAGATAATGAGAAATGCCATGATACAGGTATTTGCGGTACGCCCTGTTAAGCGGGTCTTCGTTCTTGACATCCGATTTACTGAGCAATCCTATTTTCTGAAAGATTTCAGTCGCCTTGTCTCCCACCTTATCATGATATTCATTGATAGTAATACCGGGTTTCAGGATAGAAGCGCAATACCTATGAATATCCAGGCAAGCATTGTAAACCTCTTTTTGTCTCTTTGAAAATTTGCCATTAACCGGAATGGTACGCGTCAGATCCGCTGCATAATGTGCATAGCCGGCACCAAAATCCATCAGTATCAGATCGCCATCTTTGCATTGCTGATTATTATTAACATAATGCAGAATGCGTGCATTATCCCCACTGGCAATAATGCTTCCGTACGCCGGTCCATCGGCTCTTTGCGAAATAAATGAATGCCATATTTCAGCCTCTATTTCGTACTCCCACACACCAGGCTTAATAAATTTCAACAATCTTCTGAATGTATTATCCGTGATGTCGATGGCCTTTTGCATAACCTCAATTTCATAAGGAGTTTTAATGGCTCTCAGATCACGCATAATCCTGGCGCTTCTCCGGTATTGGTGAAGCGGATACTGCTCCTTCATTTCGCGGATAAAACGGTAGTCGCGCATCTGCAAACCCGTCGGAGCTTTCCGGTCATTTTCATTTGAATTGAGATAAATCGTGTCTGCCAGATGCACCCAGGGTTGTAAGAGGCCCTCCAGTTCATCAAGCCAAATGATGGTTTTCATACCCGAAATTTCGGTGGCCTGGTCTTTCCTGAGGCGATAGCCATTCCATTTTTCTTTCAATTCATTGGGGCGTGTAAGAACAAGTACTTCTCTGTATTTCGGATCAGGATTATCAGGAAAAAGAACCACCATCGTGTCTTCCTGACTTATGCCGCAAAGCCAATAAAGATCGGTATTCTGAACAAACGGATAGAGGGCGTCACCATTCTGGGGTACCTCGTCGTTGCTGTTGAAAATAGCAATGGCGTTCTTCTCCATTCGGGCTACGAAGCGTTTTCTGTTCTCTATAAATAACTTAGGATCAACCGGTAAATGCCTCATGGTTTTATTTATTTTAAGGGCTGCAAGATACTGCATAATTTTTTTTATCATGAAA
>JBIQMB010000329.1:0-4799 GCA_044463745.1 Chitinophagaceae bacterium
ATAATTGAAGCCTGTCCGACTTTTGGCCGAAGAACCATTACTATTCCTTCGGCTTAAGGATAGCGGGTATTTCTTCAAGGAAGTTTGATGCGGAGATGGAGGGTTCTTTGAAAAATGGTTATCTCTACAACGATAAGGAATTGTGGGATGATGCGGACCTGAACTGGTATGACTATGGGTTTAGAAATTATGACCCACAAATAGGAAGGTATACACAATTAGATCCGCTTACGTGGGATTATCCGGAATTGACGAACTACCAGTATGCAAGCAATGACCCTATTTTAAATATTGATTTAGATGGGTTAGAAGGTGTAGGTTCAGTGCTTAATAAAGCCGATTTCTTTTTGAACAAAGCTGGTGAAATTGCTCAAGTAACATTGAAGGAAGTTGTTGTAAATCTACCGAGTAAGGCATTAGCTAAAACAGCAATTTCAGGGATATAGAATTTTTTGAAGGCCAGCCTTACTGCGTTTGTAGCTACTGCTTCTGCGTTTACCGATAACATTCTCGGAACAAATGTCGCCAGCCGTATTGCGAACAGTGGCGCAATTCCATCAAACCAACAGAAAAATTGGAACACCGCCGTCACCACTACTCATTATGCAAGTATCTTCTTTGGTCTTGGTGAAAGTACCCTTGGAGGGGGATTAGCTGAGGGTGCCGGAGCAACAACCTTATTGACTGGCGGACTTTCTTCAGAGGTGACCCTGCCTGCAGTTGCTTTGGGTGGTGCTATGGTCTTGCATGGTGGTATTGTTGTGAATAATGCTTCGAGGAATCTGGCAAGTGGCAATGGGTTAATAAAGGGCGAGGGAGGTAGTTATAATTCATCAAGTCAACCGAAATACAAAAAGGCAAAATCTGGCATTTCAGGTAAAGAGGGGGCAAAGGATGTTCCCGATTGGGCTAAAGGAGAAAAGCCTTTTGTAAATGAAAATGGAAATCTTTTGCCAAAAGATTGTTAGACAAGAAATATGGCAAGGGTAACTATTCAACGAAATCACAGACTGAGTATAGTAAAATAAAAAAATGGGGTGACAGAGCATTTGAATCGCATAAATAAAATAGTAAATATGGATAGTGTGTTTATAGTTGAACATATTTATGAAAAGAACGAAGAAGAAGAGATTAAATTTATAGGTATATTCTCTTCAGTTGAACTTGCAAAAGAGGCTGCAAGATTTCTTTTTGATAAACCTGGGTTTAGAGATCATCCTTTTGAATGTTTTAAAATTGACAAAATAAAATTGGATACTTTTGAATGGAAAGAAGGTTTTACAAGTTGGGAAGAGGCTATGAAAAAATAAGTTCATTTGTTGTCTTTCCGCTTTAAGGGTAATATTTATTTTTGAAATGCAAAAGAGTTCTTTGAAAAATGGTTATCTCTATCAAGGCGATTGTTGCAGAGCTTGATGAAGATATTGCCTGGAGGGATTTTAAGTTAAGGAATTTTGATGCACAACTTGGCAGATGGATACAGCAGGATCCGTTTAGTCAGTTTAACAGTCCGTATTCAGGGATGGGTAATGACCCGATAAATCTGATAGATCCGAGTGGTGACATTGGCATACCTTGTCCGGGAACCTCGCAATTAGCTCTTTCCTTTTTGAAAGTGGGCGAGGTTGCCCTCAATACATTAAACACATTAGGCCCGGCAAGTACAGTTGTAAGCAATGCCATTCAGGTGGCAGGTAGTGCGGCTAATATTTACTTCCACAGTGTTGCGTATAGGATTATCCGTAGGGGTTTGTTCTTCTGGTAAAAATGAAATAATTCATCTCTCCCCCGGAGGTTGGAATGTCTCTCATATTTCACTTTCAGATACTTGAAGATGAACCAGTCAAAACCTTCATCAAACCCTTTAATGTTTAACTCAAAATTTTTAGAGACCTGACCATATATGTGCTGCATAGACAAAAAAAGGCTGCCAAATAATTGACAGCCTTTCCAAAACTTATTTTATAAAAATTAATTAAGCGCCCAATGCTACCCGTACAAATCCGGTAACTGACAAATCAGCATCAGCAGCCTTAATGTAGTTGGCTACGGATTGGTTGGCGTCTTTTACAAAAGCCTGTGCCAGCAGGGTATTATCTTTGAAAAACTTGTTTAGTTTTCCGGTGGCAATTTTCTCAGCCATTTCAGCCGGCTTGCCTTCTGCTTTTACCTGTTCGATGGCGATATTTCTTTCGCGCTCGATAACATCCGCAGCAATGGATTTTTCGTCAATAGCCAGGGGATTCATGGCCGCAATTTGCATAGCCAGATCCTTACCTACTTCTGCATTTTCTTTTGATAATCCTACAAGCACACCCATTCTGTACGATCCGTGAATGTAAGATGCCACATAAGGAGCCTCCAGTTTTTCGAACCTGGTGATTCCGATGTTCTCTCCAATTTTCGCTACCTGTTCGTTCAATTTATCGGCGATTGTTTCATCACCAATTTTCAGCGATTTCAACTCATCCAGCGAAGATGCTTTATTTTCGATAGCGGCTTCCATAATTGCTTTTGCGAAATCAACGAATTCTTCGTTTTTGCTCACAAAATCAGTTTCGCAGCTAAGGTTGATTACGTATCCGGTCTTGTTGTCAGCTGTTGTCTGTGCAATGACCACACCTTCCTTAGCTTCGCGGTCGCCACGCAGCGCGGCTACCTTTTGCCCTTTCTTTCTCAGATAATCGATAGCAGCTTCAAAATCGCCGTTTGATTCTACCAGTGCTTTACGACAATCCATCATTCCTGCACCCGTTTGCTGACGGAGCTTATTGATGTCTGCCGCTGTTATTGTTATTGTACTCATTGTAATTATTTTATTAAACAGGCCGGTTTACAGCCTGCTGTTTGTTAAATCAAAAATGTTTACTTTCTGGGTGCCGGACGTCCCTGGCCTGTTGTTCTCCTCTTTTGGCCACCTGCTCCACCTGCAGCGCCTCTTCCTCTGCCACCCTGCTTTTGTCTGCCTCCTGTATTGTCGTCCTCATCATCTACACGGAATTCTTTTACTTCCTGTTCTTCCTGCTCTTCGGCTTCCTCTTCTTTCAATGCTTGTCTTTCAGCCAGCCCTTCTGCAATTGCATTGGTGATGTAGTTGGTGATGATGGCAATAGATTTGGTGGCGTCATCATTGGCAGGAATAGAGAACTCTACCTTATTCGGATCGCAATTGGTATCTACCATACCAAAAGTGGTGATATTGAGTCTGGTTGCTTCTGCCAGAGCGATGTGTTCGTGTCCTATGTCCACGATAAACAATGCAGCAGGCACCCGGCTGATTTGTGCTATACCGCCCAACACCTTTTCCATTTTATCTCTGTCTCTGGTAAGGGTCAGACGCTCTTTTTTGGTAATGTTATCCAACGTGCCGTCGTTGAGCATTTTTTCGATGTTCTGCATCTTTTTCACGCTTTTTCTTACCGTGTTAAAGTTGGTGAGCATACCACCCAGCCAACGTTCGGTAACAAAAGGCATGTTTACCCGCTTGGCAGCTTCTGTTACGATTTCTTTGGCCTGTTTCTTTGTAGCTACAAACATGATCTTTTTGCCGCTCTTGGCAATAGATTTCAGTGCTGAGGCGGCTTCTTCCAAACCTTCTACAGTTTTGTTGAGGTCAATGATGTGGATACCTTTTTTCTCAGCAAAAATGTATGGTAACATTTTGGGATTCCATTTCTTTTTGAGGTGGCCGAAATGTACCCCTGCTTCTAAAAGCTGTTGTTGTAATGAAGTGTTATTTTCCATTTATTTTTATTTGTTTTCCCGAATGACCGGAAAAGGACTTTTAATAATTTGAGGATATTATCTCTTAGAGAATTGAAAGCTTTTTCTCGCTTTTTTCAATCCCGGCTTTTTACGTTCTACGCTGCGCGGGTCGCGGGTTAATAGTCCGGCGTCTTTAAGAGATGGTCTGAAGTCAGGATTTACAACCAGAAGAGCTCTGGCAATTCCCAGTTTTACAGCTTCAGCCTGTCCTTTTACACCGCCACCTGTGGCATTGACCACGATATCAAATTTGTCCAGAGATTCGATCGTTTTCAGCGGCAACTCTACCTGATTCTGTAAGTAGATTAACGGGAAATAGGTTTTATAATCCTTTCCGTTTATGGTGATATTGCCACTGCCGCGATTAATAAACACGCGTGTTACAGCGTTTTTTCTGCGGCCTGTTGCGTTTTTTTGTCTTTCCATCGTAATATTTTTTCAGCAGTTATGCTTTATTTTTTGTTGTTGATAAAGGTTGTGGATTTTGAGCACCATGTGGATGTGCATCGCCGGCATACACAAAAAGTTTTTTAAACATTTTGCGGCCAAGCCTGTTTTTAGGAAGCATGCCTTTGATGGCTCTTTCAATTACGGCTTCGGGCCTTCTGGCCAGCAGGTCACCGGCAACAGTTTCTTTTTTACCGCCCGGATATCCACTAAAATTGATATAAACCTTTTCGTCCAGTTTGTTGCCGGTGAACTTTACTTTATCGGCATTGGTTACGATTACATAATCTCCGCAATCTACGTGAGGAGTGAAGTAGGCTTTGTTCTTACCACGAAGAACAGACGCAATTCTTGCGCACATGCGGCCTACGGTTTGATTAGTACCGTCAACAACGTACCAGTTACGCTGTACGGTAGCCTCGTTCGCATGCTTTGTTGTGAAATGTTGTTTACTCATTATTTGTTTTATTATGGCATTGCTGCCGTTACATTTTTAATACCGCTAACCCGGTATTTTTTTTTAAAGGAGTGCAAAGGTAAGCGCGTTATGTATATAAAATGCAAAAATACTACACTTTTTTAATCGC
>JBIQMB010000330.1:0-4789 GCA_044463745.1 Chitinophagaceae bacterium
CTTTAAATGCAATAGAACTATCCCCTATCCGGTTACAAACCGGATATATTTTAATAGATTCAAGTGGCCCAAACTGCGTTGGAACACTTGAACCAGCAAAAGCGAAGTTCAGAGAATTAAAAATGGAGACCAGAAGTCCGAAGGACTTCAATATCGATAACCGCCGGTGAAACCGGTGGAGCGTAAAACTAATAAACAACAACCCTGAAAGGGTTGAACTTAAAATATCGTCAATTAAAAAAGAAGCTTTAAAGATGGAACCCTAAAAGAAAAAAGCAACCACGACTTTTGGAAAGTTTCGCTTGGCACTTGCTAACAAGGCAAAATTTATCAGACTTTCCAAAAGTTTCGAAAAGATGCCCGAAGCCAGTGCTTCATTTTCAGCAGAAAAATCCCTTGCCGTCTTTGCGTTTTTACGTGAAATCAATTTATTAGCTCCCAAAGCTAATGAACGATTCTACCTTATGACCAATTTTAAATAAAAAGATACGTTTAACCAGAGTCTGCTGATTTGGCTTAATGAAAGCCCGACGCAGTGGCACACAACCCAAATCGGAAACCCGAGGATTATCTTTCATGTACGAAGGTTAAATATCCATCAAAAGGTTGTGTTATTTAGGATCATTGGTTATTATTGTACTTTATTCAACCCGCAAAGAGCATTATGAAACAACTTACCATCAGAAGTTTAAGCCTTATTTTCTCATTAGGAATTCTGTTTTCCTGCAATTCTTCTTCGCATAGCGATGTCGATAATTCCCTTCCTAAATTTGATATTGTAGAAGCAGAGCAACCTGAAACTTCTGAATCAAACGCTGATGTACAACCGGTTTCAAATATTCAGCCGGCTTCAGCAGGGGTGGCCTTGAATCCACCACACGGTCAGCCGGGCCATGATTGTGCAGTACCTGTTGGCCAACCGCTAAACAGTCCGACTCCTACCATGAGTACGCCTTCGGCATCTGTGAGCAACCCACCTGCAGCGCTTCCCGGAGCAAGGTTAAACCCGCCTCATGGCCAGCCCGGACATCTTTGCGAAATACCGGTTGGTCAGCCTCTTCCTTAGTCCTGTTTTATACCAAATAAAATTTTGCAGTGCTTGAGTATATATAAGCGCATCGTCACTGGTATGAGGATAAAAAATCCTTCGATTTAGCCGTTTTGGTTTCCATATCGCCACGTCAGAAAATGTGGGAATGCTCTGGCCCAGGTCTCTACATCATGACGGCCATCTTTCAATTCTTCGTATGCAATATCTGCATCGGAATAGCCTTTGCGTTTTAATTCCTTAATCAGATCAAGCGTATCATCTATGGAATCAATGATGCCATTATTATTACGATCAGCAGTTTCGTCCAGCGTTCCCGTTTCAAAAAAGAATTTTAGGCCCGGCGAAAAATGACCGTTACGAATTTGTTGATGCATGATGCGGTGTTTGTCTTCATCAAATTCAAGCGCATCCTGCGAAACAGAACGCCACCAAAGCGAACCGCTGAATACACCAGCCGTAGTAAATACGCGCGGATTGCGCCATGTTAAATCAAGTGCGGATAAGCCGCCCAGCGAAAATCCGCAAAATGCTGCGCTCAGGAAATTAAACTTTTTAAATTGTTTATTGATGAGTGGAAACAATTCTTCAAAAACAAACTTTTCGTATGCTCCAGCTTTCGCTCCCCTTCCCTTGTAGTCAGGTTCATTCACCACACCATATTCATTTTTCCGATCAGCACCACAATGAATGCCAATACATAACAGTGGACCGACGATGCGCTCCGCCGACAATTCGGAAAGGATATGCTGAAACTGCATCTTAACCAAATCCTGTCCATCATTTACCAATAACAAATGGCAATCGTTGGTTAACGAACCGGGCAAATAAAAATCGGTAATGACATCTCTCTTTAAGTGGACCGACTGAATGACGAAAGATTCAATCTTAATTTCAGAAATCACGTGTTGCATAGAGGGCGGTAAATTTAGTTTTTTTACCTGAGGTAAAATATTTTTTCTATAAAACGGACATAAAATATTTTCATGATGTTTTATATCATATATTTATAACGCTAAAGAGTCTTATTCATTAAAATTAATTTTATGAAAAAAATTGGTATTTTATTCGGTCAGGAAAGAAGTTTTCCGGAAGCATTTGTAAAACGTGTAAATGAGAAAAACGTGGAAGGGGTCGTTGCCGAACCAGTACACATTGATAAAATTGTTCAGGGACAGGGAGGCGGCTATGCTGTCATCATCGACAGAATCTCACAGGATGTTCCTTTTTATCGCGCCTTTCTAAAAAATGAAGCCATCAGCGGGTGTGCCGTTATCAATAATCCCTTTTGGTGGAGTGCGGATGAGAAGTTTTTCAACAACGCATTAGCCACTAAAATAGATGTGCCCGTACCCAAAACAGTGATCTTACCATCAAGCCAGATGCCTGCCGACACTTCGGAAGCATCTTTCAGCAATTTGGCTTATCCCCTCGATTGGGAGTATATTTTTAATTATATCGGTTTTCCGGCTTACATGAAACCGCATGCAGGTGGTGGATGGAAGAGTGTGTACAAGGTTGCCAACATAGATGACTTTTTTGCCAAACACGGCGAGACGGGTGAACTGATTATGATGCTTCAGGAAGAAATTATTTTTGAAGAATACTACCGTTGTTATTGTATAGGCGGCGAGCATGTACGAATTATGCCGTATGAGCCGCGTAACCCGCACCATTTAAGGTATGTAGCTGATTTTAAACCGGATGAAAAAAGCCACAGACTGATGTCGGATATTGTCAAAAGACTGTGCAAATATCTGGGTTACGATTTTAATACCGTAGAATTAGCGGTAAGAGATGGCGTTCCTTATGCCATTGATTTTGGCAATCCGGCACCCGACGCAGAAATAACTAGTGTGGGCCAGGAAAATTTTGACTGGGTGGTAGAAACAGCCGCCAATTACGCTATCGAAAGGGCATTGCAGCAGGAGGATGGCAAGGACAATCTTACCTGGGGCGAGTTTGTAAGGCGTGGAGTGACCCGAGAGAAACTGTATTAACCAATATCTTATTCATTGATTATTCTTTAAATTTATTTCTACATGGCAGACATTAAATATAGCCAGTTTACACTTGGCATTGAGGAAGAATATATGGTGATTGACCCTGAAACCAGGGAACTGAAAAGTCATGAGCAGCGAATTGTTCAGGAAGGGGAAAAAATAATAAAAGATAAGGTGAAGGCGGAGATGCACCAGGCTGTAGTGGAGGTAGGGACAGACATCTGCCAGAATATTGATGAAGCATTCATGGATGTGAGTACTTTGCGCAAAACAATAAGCGCCATTGCAGGAGACCTTGGTCTTTGGGTTGGCGCTTCGGGTACTCATCCCTTCAGTCATTGGGAAAGGCAGTTGATCACCAACCACTCCAGATACAACGAAATCATTCAGGAACTGCAGGAAGCAGCCCGCAGTAATCTGATTTTTGGCCTTCATGTTCATGTTGGTATGGAATCGCGCGAGATGGCTATACACATTGCCAACTCGGCCAGGTATTTCTTGCCACACGTTTACGCACTAAGCACAAATTCACCTTTTTGGGAAGGCAGGTTAACGGGTTATAAATCGTTTCGTACCAAGGTTTTTGATAAATTTCCCAGGACGGGCATTCCGGATTATTTTGCCAGTATCGAAGATTATGATAATTATATCAAGGTACTTGTCAAGACCAATTGTATTGATAATGCAAAAAAGATTTGGTGGGATTTGCGGGTTCATCCGTTCTTCAATACTGTCGAATTCAGAATATGCGATGTGCCGATGACTGTACAGGAAACCATAACGATTGCAGCCTTGTTTCAGGGAATCTGTGCAAAGATTTACAAGCTCCGCACCAAAAATCTAAATTTCATTACCTATCCGCGGATGCTGATTAACGAAAATAAGTGGCGGGCCAGCAGGTATGGAATTGATGGCAGCCTGATTGATTTCGGAAAGGAAACAGAAGTAAATACAAGGGTTCTGATTTATGAACTTTTAGACTTTATCGACGACGTTACCGGTCCGCTGGGTATCAGAAATACGGTGGGTTATGTGCATAAGATTCTGGAGAGCGGCACGGGTGCTGATCGTCAGATGCGGGTTTTTGAAGAAACAAAAAGTATGCAGTCGGTGGTGGATTATATCCATGATCAATTTCTGGAAGGGATCGTGTAAGAACAGGTTGCTCCCTCCTGTCAGGTTGTGCGCTGGCTTGAGGGTGAGCAAAAATCTCCCACTTTCAGGGCATTTTGACCGGTTTATTCTCGGCCGAAAACAAGCGAAATGACACCGTTAAAGCCGCCGGGAAAAGGTCTCCCGCAGACACCGCCGACTTGCGCAGAAGTTGTTTTTGCTTCGCAAAAACAACGGAAAAAGCAGGGTCTGTGCGCATCGCGTGGCAAACAACGACCACACGCAACTTTACAGGTTAACCTTTCCCCTCTCTTCCATCATTGAAACTTGGAGGTTATTGATCTTATGAATTCGCTACGTTTAATAAACTATAATCCTTCTCGGTTTAAAACCCCGAATGGGGTTTAATCCTGATAACCCCTGATGAAATCGGGGGCACACTAAGCGTATTGTAGCAACCCCGAAGGGAGTTGAACATGGATAGTCATTTAACAAAATCATTTGCTTTAAGCTTCATCGGTACCTTTATCGATTGTTGTTCAACCCGTATCCGGGTTGTTGTGATTCTCGTTTTGGATCCACCGGTTTTACCGGAGGTTATCGATATTCAAGTCCTTCAGACTTG
>JBIQMB010000331.1:0-4785 GCA_044463745.1 Chitinophagaceae bacterium
GATAGAATTATTGAGACTGCTGTTAGGCATAACCTTTATTGCATTTGGTGTGGAGCGGTTGTTTTCCATTACCGGGGTTATCATTGCCATTCCGCTAATCGTGATTACACTGCTGTTTTTCTCCCGAAGGATACAATATTTCTATAAGCGGCTTGAGTGGCGTTTTCTGACCAATCTTAACCAGCGAGAGATAATAGAAATGCGCAAGAGTAATAACCGCGCCCGGCTATTTTCGGCCGATAACAGCCTGGCCACATGGGATGCCCACCTGGTAGATATGGAGGTGAACCCTCATGCTGTATATATCGGCCAGCATTTGGACCAACTACAATGGCGCGAACATTTTGGGATCAATATCGCGTATATCCGCAGGGGCGAAAAGGTTATTTATGCACCCAACCGCCACGATCGGCTATTGCCTTACGATCATGTAGGCATCATTGCTACAGATGATCAGATGCAGCGTTTTCAGGCCACCTTTGAAGAAACCGAAAGGTCTGAAATTGAGGAAAGGGATGTCCGTGATATTGTGCTCTTCAAACTTACCGTCAATCAGAATAATAAACTTAAGGGGCAATCCATCCGCGGATCTCAAATCAGAGAAAAAACCAATGGCCTTGTTGTGGGTATTGAGAGAGAACAACAGCGAATTCTAAATCCCGATTCGGAAATGATACTGGAGTGGGGTGATATTGTGTGGATCGTGGGAGATAGAGAAAAACTTCAGAACCTGAACAGATCAAATTCCCGGATAAGGAGATAGTTTCCTCGCAATCCCTTCCGGCATATCGGCCAAAAACTTTGTATTAAAAATTGTCAATTCAAATAATGTGTGTAATTTACACATTGTTTTTTCTGTCATTTACAAATCTTTCTCGGCATGATAAAAAAATTACTTTTTGTATACGCTTTCTTTTTCACCTCTTATCTGAATGCGCAGCTCCTGACCTGGTCGCCCGATTTTATTACGGAAAGCAGCACCAATACTGTAATAACGGTAGATGGGTCGAAGGGGAATGAAAAGCTGCTTGACTTTAACCCGATGGATGTATATGTACACATTGGAGTTATAACCAATAAAAGTACCGGTGCCGATGGCTGGCGCTATGTTACATCTGTATGGGGCACCAGGAATAGCGCGTTTAAAGCTACGCCGGCTGCTGGTTTGAGCAGATGGTCATTTACCATAGCACCCGATTTAAGAACATATTTCGGCATCACCGACGCAACAGAAAAGATTCAGAAAATTGCGATCCTTTTCAGAAGCGGAGACGGAAGTTTAAAACAGGCGAATGCAGATGGCTCAGATATGTATGTACCGGTCTATTCCAATACCATCGGAGTGAGGATTACGTCCCCCCCTTTTCAACCAACCTACAAGCCAACCCCGGAAACGATTACGAAATCAGTCGGAGATAACCTAACTGTGACGGCCAAAGCAAACAAAGCCGCGGTGATGAGGATATTGCTCAATGGAACTGAAATTGAAACAGCAACCGGGGTGACATCTATTTCATCTACCCCAGTTTTTACTTCTGCCGGCGAGCAAACGATTATAGCTGAAGCGAATGATGGAGGTGCTGTATCAAGAGACACCTTAAAGTTTTTTGTTACAGGCAGCGTCAATATCGCGCCCTTGCCTGCGGGCGTTAAACAGGGCATCAACTACATTAATAACACTACCGCTACCCTCGTTTTATACGCACCCGGAAAAGGCAGGGTTGCCGTTATCGGCGATTTTCCCGGCAACAATTGGACAGAACAAACAACCTACCAGATGAATAAAACTCCGGATGGAAATTATTGGTGGATAACCCTTTCGGGCCTGGAGGCAGGTAAGGAATACAGCTTCCAATACCTGGTAAATGGAAACCTGCGGATAGCGGATCCTTATTCAGAAAAAATACTCGACCCATATAATGATCAATATATTTCGACCGATACTTATCCAAATCTGAAACCCTATCCCAATGGCCACACAACCGAGGTAGTGGGGATTTTACAAACGGCTCAAACACCCTATGCATGGGGCTCACAGAGTTACAGCCGACCCGACAAACGAAACCTTATCATTTATGAATTGCTGGTTAGAGATTTTATTGACAAACACGATTGGAACAACTTGCGTGATACGCTCACCTATTTGAAAAAGCTCGGAATCAATGCCATTGAAATAATGCCGTTTAATGAATTCGAAGGCAATATCAGTTGGGGTTATAACCCTGATTTTTATTTTGCACCGGATAAATATTACGGACCGGCTCATACGCTTAAGGAATTTATTGACAGTTGCCATGCCAATGGGATCGCTGTAATTATGGATATAGCACTCAATCATAGTTTTGGCATGTCGCCCATGGTCAGGTTGTATTGGGATGCAGCCAACAACAGACCTGCCGGGGATAACCCATGGTTTAACCGCGCAGCTAAGCATGCCTTCAATGTGGGTTATGATATGAATCATGAAAGCCCGCAAACGAAATATTTCGTAAGTCGGGTGGTTCAGCACTGGATGAATGAATATAAGATAGATGGATTCCGGTTCGATTTATCCAAAGGCTTTACACAGAATCAGACCTGTGATAATAACGGCAACAATTGCAATGTTGGCGCATGGTCGGCCTACGATCAAAGCAGGATAGACATCTGGAAGGGATATTATGATACCCTCCAAAAATATAATCCCGGCGCATACTGTATTCTTGAACACTTTGCCGAAAATTCAGAGGAGAAAGTGCTAAGCGATTATGGAATGATGCTATGGGGCAACCTCAATTATAATTACAACCAGGCATCCATGGGATGGAGTACCGACTGGAATTTTGACGGAGGCCTTGCGAACGTTCGGGGTTGGTCGTCTCCAAATCTGATTACTTATATGGAAAGCCATGATGAAGAACGGATGATGTACAAAAATCTGCTGTATGGCAATTCAACTCCCACCTATAACATTAAAGTTTTGGATACGGCCTTGCAGCGTCAGGCACTTGCCGCCGCTTTCTTTTTTACCCTGCCGGGTCCTAAAATGATCTGGCAATTTGGCGAATTAGGATATGAGTATTCCATTAATTATTGTCAGAACGGTACCGTGGATAACAATTGCCGCACAGATCCCAAACCCATTCGCTGGGATTATTATCAGGATGAAAGAAGATTAAAACTGTTTAAGGTTTATAGCAACCTGATTCATCTCAGAAGAAATCCGGCCTTTATAGAAGCTTTTACTTCCAACGCATCGGAACAGAATTTTTCAGGTAGTTTTAAATGGCTGAAATTAAATTCATCAGCCGGGAAGTTAGTCGTGGTTGGAAATTTTGATGTAGTTAACCAAACAGGCAGCGTATCTTTTCCGACGTCAGGGACGTGGTACAATTACCTGACCGGAGAAACTTTTGAAGCGACAGGCTCACCGCAGTCATTTGAGCTGAAGCCCGGTGAATTCAAGGTATTTACCAGCACCTATGCTGCATTGCCGGTAAGGCTAATTGATTTTTCAGGAGTTAATCAAGGGCTGAATAATTTACTTTCCTGGCAGGTAGCTGATGAAAAAAATGTGAAGAACTACGAAGTACAACGTAGTTCAATCGGGAGTGATTTTAGCACAATTGCACGTGTGCCGGCATCAGGTAGGTCTGATTACCGGTTTACAGACGATAATCTTTCTGCAGGTTCAAACTGGTATTATCGGTTGCGCGTGGTTGATGCTGATGGAGGAGCAAGTTACAGCAAGGTGGTTCTCATTCGCAGCAGCCAGGGCGCCCAACTTAGGGTTTATCCTAATCCCTTCAGGTCGGTTCTTAAACTGGAAATAGAAGCCAACAGTTCGGGGCCGGGCAATCTTGTATTGGCAGGTATGGATGGTAGGACACTGATACGCAAGCAAATAAACCTGCGATCAGGAATCAATGAAATTTTATTGCCAGAAACGGCCGGCTTAACCAACGGAACCTATGTGTTGAAATTAATCGTACAAAAAGAGGAATCCACCATTAAAGTTGTGAAACAAGGAAAATAGAATCCCGAATATGTCAAAAATTTTGTCAGGAGAATTGAAAGCCAAAACCCTTGAAGGGCTAAAAACCGAGGTTAGAAGCAGCAACCGGATTGCATTATCTGTTGACTGCGCCATTTTTGGATTCGACGGTACAGCTCTCAGGGTTCTTTTGATCAGATCGGACCTGAAAAAGTATAAAGGGAAGTGGACATTGTTGGGCGATCTCGTTGATCCGAATGAAGATCTTGACCAGGCGGCATACAGGGTACTGAAAGAAAGAACAGGGCTGAGCGATGTGTATCTGGAGCAAGTGAAAACTTTTGGTAAAGTGGGCAGGCATCCGGCCGGAAGGGTTGTAACCGTTGCTTATTGCTCCTTGATCAACATTCAGAGCCACAAGCTGCGCATCCTTGATAATGAATTGCATTGGCATGCGGTGAGCAGTCTTCATCAAAAAGAATTGGGATTTGATCATAAAACCATTTTCAATACCTGTTATACATGGTTGCAGAAGAGGGTTTTGGAGCATCCGCTTGCGTTCAATCTGCTACCGCCCAAGTTTTCTTTGCGCGAACTTCAGCACCTTTATGAAGGGATACTGAATATAAAACTGGACAGACGGAATTTCAGGAAGAAATTTTTCAGCATGGATTTTCTCGAGGATACGGGCGAGGAAGAGCAGGATGTACCACATCGGCCGGGAAAGCTGTATCGTTTTGATTTTGACAAGTATGAAAAAAACAAGAAATCACTTTATGGAATTGATTTCTGAAAGCGGAGAGGACCATTTT
>JBIQMB010000332.1:0-4781 GCA_044463745.1 Chitinophagaceae bacterium
ATCGAAATCAAAGAATGAAAAAGGCTACTATTCATCGCCGGGAATTAAATCCTGAAATAAAATATTTTAATGAAAAAAGTACGGTGTAGCCTAATTTTCAAAGCAATCTGAACTGATTTTTTAAACTAATTTATCAGAATCATAATAAGATGTTCTAAATTTGCGCTCCAATTCTATTTTATTTTAATTCCACCTTATGTCTTAAACCCGGGCAATTGTGTGGCAAAAAAACAGGTATGGCATTCAGAAAAGTAACAGAAGAGTCATCTGCTTACCATCATTTAGAGCTAAAATCCGTCAGTGAAATTGTAACTGATATTAACACCGAAGATAAAATGGTGGCCGGAGCTGTAGAAGAGGCGTTGCCACAAATCATAAAACTTGTGGAAGCTGTATCAGAAAAAATGCAGCATGGAGGCCGTTTGTTTTATATCGGTGCGGGTACCAGTGGGCGCCTTGGTATTTTGGATGCGAGCGAGTGTCCGCCTACTTATGGAGTGCCGGTCGGACTGGTGGTGGGAGTTATAGCCGGTGGCGAACGCGCTATGGTGAATGCCATTGAAAACGCGGAAGATGATGCCGAACAAGGATGGAAAGACTTACTTGATTATAAAATCAATAACGGCGATTTTGTTTTAGGTATAGCCACCAGTGGTACTACACCTTATGTAATTGGCGCGCTTAAAAAGTGTCGCGAAAACGGAATCGAAACCGGCAGCATCAGTTGCAATCCTGATTCACCTGTGAGTGAAGTTGCCGATCATCCGGTTGAGGTCGTTGTAGGACCTGAATTTATTACGGGAAGCACCCGCATGAAAAGCGGTACAGCCACCAAGATGGTATTAAACATGATTAGCACCACAGCTATGATCCGCCTGGGTAGGGTAGAGGATAATAAGATGGTGAATATGCAATTAACCAACCAAAAGATCATTGAGCGCGGCGTTCGGATGCTTATGGAAAAGGGCGATCTCACCGACGAAGAAGCGCGTGAAATGCTTTCCAAATACCGGAATGTGAAAAGGGCTCTTGAACATTTGAAATAATTTCTTTACTCCATCTTCACAAAGGAAAAGCAAACCTCCCATTATTGCTTCTTTCCCGTCAGTTCTTTTTCCAACTCAAGTGCTTTAGGAAAGAGAATGTTATTTTCAAGATGAATGTGCTTGTGCAGATCCAACTCAAATTCCCGGATAAGGTTTAGCGTCAATTTATAGGTATTGCAGCCATCCTCCGGTGTTTGATAATGGTTTGTTAGCCGGGATATATTTTTAAAACTGTCGCCCTGGATATCATGTTCTTCTCTAAGCATGTTGAGCGGATCCTCTACGGTTTTGGCCGGATTGTGCTGAAAGGGTTTGTTATCTTCTTTGGCTTTAACCATCCTTTTTATAAACGGAAAAATCATCAACTCTTCCTTTCTCTGATGCATCACAATCTCTCCGGCAACCTTATTAAAGATGTCTTTTATTTCAAAGAGTTCCGGATGATGTTTTCCATGTACCTGGCTGATTTTTTCCAGGTATGGTTTGATTACTTCTATTTGTTTCTCGGCGTATTTGTGGTGGGTTCGGATGATGTATTCGGATAGCAAATCCAGTGGCCATGTTCTGAAATCATTCTGATCCGCGATACCTTGTTCCGTTGCTTTCTCTATTTCTGCGGTCAGTTCTTCCAGGTTCAAATCTTTATCGCTGACTATCTCCTTTATTTTTCTTTTACCATGGCAACAAAAATCGATTTGATAATGCTCAAGTACTGCAGCTATCCGGTAGTCTCCGGCAACGAGTTCGCCGGCTGTTTTTTCCTCAATATTCATTGTTGATTTATTTAGAAGCAACTAAGGTATGAGATAGCGAAAAGAGATATTGGCGAGATCGGGAGAATTTTAAAAATGTGAACCATTACGCTGTTTAGAACCGGCCCTGAGGAGGTAAACAGACAAGACTTACCATACGTTGCTTTTTATGATTTTATTCATTGCCTTTGCAGTCATGATTTCATAATTTTGTATAAGGAGAAAATATGCAGAACATTGAACCATACGTCAACTGGGCTTACTTATACACTTCGGAAGAAGATGAGCAATCACCCTTCTATGGCAGGGAGTACAGCCAGTTTGAATATATCAACACCATTTACAATTATTATATACACCCTTTGTGGGATGAATTTGGCAGCCGTACACTTTATCTAAAGGTTTTGATGGCAGATTATGACAATCATTATATGATTATCGAATTAATCGGCGAATGGAATGATGCAATCGAAAATGATATCATGACCCTGAAAAGAGAAGTGATTGATAATTTTCAACAGCTTGGCATCAATAAATTTATCCTGATCGTGGAGAATGTGTTGAACTTTCACAGTAGTGATGATTCATATTACGAGGAGTGGTTTGAAGATGTAAATGACAGCCTGGGTTGGGTTACATTACTAAATATGCCCGTGTCTTCTCAGCATGATTTTAAACAAGCCCGGCTTGATGATTATATCCCCTTGCTTGATATTCCGAACTGGCGTACCTTTAAGCCTGATCTTCTCTTTCAGAAGATTGATAATTTTTTTCTGCGCCGTCTGGATTAGTGATGGGCTCATTTTATTTTTTGGGAGTAAAAATTACCGGCCCGAATTTTTCAGATTAATTTATCTTTTATTTCGGAAAAATAAAGCAAAGAATTACATTTGTCCCATCTCACAATAAAACATTCTGCTTTTATGAATTGGACAAAAATGCTTTCTTCTCCTGTTGGAAGGAAATATGTGATGGGTGCTACAGGCTTTTTTCTGATCTTGTATCTGATCATTCATGCATCTATAAATGCATTGATTTTTTACAATGATGATGGATTCATATTTAATAATGCCGCGCACTTTATGAGTCATGCGTGGTTTATGCGCGTGCTTGAGATCGGTCTTTTTGCGGGCTTTGTAATTCATATTGTACAAGGATTGATGCTCATGAAGCAGAATAAAGCCGCTCGTCCGATTGGGTACGAAAAGCAAAAATATACGAAACGAATCAAGTGGTACAGCCGCTTTATGGGCTTGTTGGGCACACTTATTTTACTGTTCCTCATTATGCACTTGTCTCACTTTTGGTATCAAACCAAGGAGGAACTTTATCTCAGTGGCCCCAAGGTGGATTTATATCAGCGTATGAAAGAAGTGTTTACCAATCCCGTTTGGTTTACTTTATACATGGTCGGTTTGATCTCTTTATTATATCATCTGCTTCATGGATTTCAGAGTGCGTTCAGATCCTTAGGCATGAATGATAAAACCTGGACTCCGATTATTGAAAAAGCAGGCATAGCATACTCGGTCATTATTATTTTACTCTTTGCATCGATGCCCATTTCGTTTATGGTGGGATGGCTTCAATAAAAAGATTATCAATTAAATTTTATTAAAACTACTTCAACAGATATGGTATTAGACGCAAAAACTCCTTCAGGAGCCATGAAAGATAAATGGCAGAACTATAAAGACCATTGTAAACTGGTAAGTCCGGCTAATAAAAGGAATCTGGAAATTATTGTTATCGGAACAGGCCTGGCCGGTGCATCTGCCGCTGCTACCCTTGGCGAATTGGGGTACAATGTTAAAGCATTTTGCTTTCAGGACAGTCCGCGTCGGGCACACAGTATCGCTGCACAGGGTGGTATCAACGCGGCTAAAAATTACCAGAATGATGGCGACTCTGTTTTCCGTCTTTTTTATGAAACCGTAAAGGGAGGTGATTACAGAAGCCGGGAGAGCAATGTATATCGCCTGGCCGAAGTGAGTGGAAATATTATTGATCAGGCCGTGGCTCAGGGCGTTCCTTTTGCCCGGGAATATGGCGGCACACTGGCTAACCGTTCCTTTGGTGGCACACAGGTTTCCAGAACGTTTTACGCAGCAGGGCAAACAGGCCAACAATTACTGCTGGGTGCTTACGGTGCGCTCGAACGCCAGATATCCACCGGTAAGGTGACCATGTATTCGCGCCACGAAATGCTTGAACTGGTGGTGATTGACGGAAAAGCGAGAGGCATCATTGCCAGAAACCTTGTTACCGGAAAATTAGAAAGATATTTTGGCCATGCCGTTGTTTTGGCTTCGGGAGGATATGGAAATGTGTTTTTCTTAAGTACCAATGCGATGGGAAGTAATGCTACAGCAGCATGGAAATCGCATAAGCAAGGCGCCTTTTTTGCCAATCCTTGTTACACACAAATCCACCCTACCTGTATTCCTGTTTCAGGACATTATCAGAGTAAGCTCACCCTGATGAGTGAGAGCCTGCGTAATGACGGAAGAATTTGGGTGCCAAAAAATAAAGACGAAAAGCGCAAACCCTCAGATATACCTGCTGAAGACAGGGACTACTATTTGGAAAGGAGGTATCCTGCATTTGGTAATCTAGTGCCGCGCGATGTGGCTTCCAGAGCAGCTAAAGAAAGATGCGATGCGGGCTATGGTGTAGGAACTACGAAGATGGCCGTATATCTTGATTTTGCTGATGCCATTATGCGGTATGGTAAGATGGAAGCGCATAAAAAAGGGTTAGAAAATCCTGAAATATCAACCATCCGTGATTTAGGAAAAGGTGTAGTTCAGGAGAAATACGGTAACCTTTTTGAAATGTATGAAAAGATTACAGGAGAAAATCCTTATGAAGTGCCGATGCGGATTTACCCCGCTGTTCACTACACAATGGGAGGTTTGTGGGTAGATTACGAACTGATGACCACCGTTCCGGGATTGTTTGCCTTAGGAGAGTGCAACTTTAG
>JBIQMB010000333.1:0-4771 GCA_044463745.1 Chitinophagaceae bacterium
ACAGAAAAATAATATCAATTTTTTCGCCTTCATCAATCGTTCAATTTTGATAATTCATCCCATTCTTTTCGGGGCATAATGGTTATTTTTTCGGTTGCAATATCCCAGATAGTAGCCAGGTTTTCAGATAAAACGATGTGTTGCTTCCATGGTGTAAATCGTTCGTAAAGCAGCAGGGTGCAGATGTCGGTGGCCGTAATGTTGTCGCCCGTTTGAGCAGTGTGGGTATGCAATGAGCCTACATCCTCATCTTTATAATAAAAGGGAAGAATGGAAGCGTGTAGGTTTTTGATTTCAGTTGCATTATACGCATCATCAAACCTGATAAGGTAATCATTTCCAAATATGACTACACCTGATTGTGATGGCCCGGTAAGAAAATAAACCCGTTTATGATTTCCATTATTAAGCGGAATCAGATTGAGTTTGCTGTTTGTATAACTTTTAAAAAATGTGTCCTTCGATGCGATAGCCATCGCCTTAACCCGCATGTTATAGAGGTCAGTTTCGTTACCTGTCAGGTTTCGTTGTGTGCTGTTAATAACCGCGGTCGATTTATTAAAAGTGCTGTCAAACGAAATGCTAACCAAAACAACAGGTTTTCTTTCCTTGGAGTAGAAAATGCATATCGTGTTTTCGGATTCGGGATAAGAAAAATAACCTCCGGCTCTGCCCCGTAATTCCGGATATTTCTCCACAAATAAATCGCTGCCGTACCAGCTTGCCAGCTCTGTTTTGTAAAGCAGCCGTCCTTCACGCACGATCGAATCTATTTCGGTGGTTTGGCAAACTGTGTAGTCTGCAATCCAAAATAAGCTAAACAAAAGCGTGAATAATCTGATGTGCATATGAATTGGTGAATGGCCTTTAAAGCACAAAGGTGCATAAAATTATATGCACCTTTGCCGGGTAATTTGATAATTATGATTTCTTAAACCGAAACCAATTTGTGACTTAAAATAATCAGAAAGTTTTAAAGGTTTATACCGTTTTGATAATCCGGGTTTTTAGTTGGCCTGCACAAGCCGGAAACGAATTATAAATTCCCTACGATTTCGATAATGTCTGAATCGGAACCATCCCACATGCAATCTGTCAATATCCTATTAGGATGGATGCCCTTTTTCATCAAATAGGTTTTGAGAATTTCAAGCCTGAGGTTACAAACCTGTTTAGACGACTCGGTAATTCCGGGAAATCCCCTGAGAATGATAGAGCAATAAGGATTAAGTGCTAAACGTCTGTAAACCCGTTCTAAGATGGTTGTTGATTCTGCGTTTAACTTAACCGAATTGCCGCTGAAAAATACATTTGACAATTCTTCCAAATCACATTCGAGAGATGTTCGGATATCCACACAACATTCCGGTTCCGAACATTTGCCTACCCCATCTTCATCCACAGGCTGGCATGCTGTGGGTGTGTTTTTTTCTTTATCAAGATAATCAGGAACGCCATCGCCATCTGTATCCAGCGGGCATCCCTTCGTGTCCACGGGGACTCCTGCAGGAGTACCCGGGCATTTATCAGAGATATCCAGAACTCCGTCTCCATCTGTGTCTTTGAAT
Organism: Chitinophagaceae bacterium; assembly: GCA_044463745.1. Classification (GTDB taxonomy): domain Bacteria; phylum Bacteroidota; class Bacteroidia; order Chitinophagales; family Chitinophagaceae; genus Ginsengibacter. The sequence continues at coordinate 1,569 of JBIQMB010000333.1, forward strand.
TTGGCATCCAGACTGTCGATTCTGGTTTGCAAAGAATGAATTTCGTTTTTTAACCTGGTATTCATTCTCAGTACCGGGTTGTCAAATATGTATTGTTTCCTACCTTTTTTGCCAAAAGAAAATTCAATACCTACCGTGCCATAAGAGTATTTGTCATGATGTGCCCCGCCAATAGCATTGGTTCCGTCAAAGTCGTCATTATCGACAAACTGCGCCCGATAACCCAGGTCTAAATTGATTAAATCCGACACGCGGTATTTGACACCCAAACCCACAGGAACGTAAAGTTGCTTGAGTATTCTTCCGTTTCGGTACGGAATACTGCTCGCAGTGCCGGTTTTACAAAGGAGGTGGTATAATGCGTGAAGCCAGCACCAGCCATGGCATAGGGTACAAATTCATTGGGCACTTCTTTGAAGGTTATATTTCCGAGCGTTACAACTCCACTCAGGCTCAAACCGAATCTTAAGTTTGTTTTAAAAGAAGAATTGGGGCGCAAGGATGGGGGAAGGCCGGTTGTAAGATTTTTATCATTATTTCCTTTCAGACGTCCTTTAATGGCATCAATCTGCAGCCCAAAATGATTGGTAAGCTGGTACCTGATATTCAGTCCGTAACCCATGGTGTATTTTGGACTGGTAAAGTCATTTGATCCGCCGGTTATCACCGAAGGCCTTAGCAAACCGGTATTCACTCCGGCAGAAAACCGGTTTACCTGAATCTGATCGTCCGATATATTCTGTGCAGCTACGAATGATGTCGTAGATAGCAAGAGCAGCGTGAATAAAGGAAAAAATATCCTACGTAGAGGTGGTATGGCTTTAGGGGTGGGATTCATTGATAATATTTTATCTTAGAAACAGAGTATGATTTGGTAAAAAGTGAGGTTGCCAGGCGGCGGTCTGCTGCACCGGGGCTGTGTTTAAATAAATGGCCTGGTGCTCAAATTCTTTTTCGTATCTGGGCTGCGCCGGTTTAGTCTCCTGCGGTAGAGCATCCAGCTTTTCGTAAGCGGAGTTACGGCTTTTGTATTCTACCACAATATTCTTCATTTGCTTCACCACCAGCGTGTCCTTGCTTTCGATAGCCAGTTTGATCAGGTATTCTACCTTCTGAAAAATATTGACTGTGCCGCGGTTGCTGACTCTTGAAATCATGATCTTATTGTGGTGAGTAGGTATCACTTCTTCATCCTTATGCAACAGTTCTTCGTACAACTTCTCACCAGGTCTGAGGCCGGTATAATGGATGCTGATATCTTTTTCGGGTGTATATCCCGAAAGTTTAATCATCTTCCTGGCCAAGGCTGCAATGTTTACAGGCTCGCCCATATCGAAAACAAAAATTTCGCCGCCGTGTCCCATCGCGCCTGCTTCCAGTACAAGGTAGCAGGCTTCGGGTATGGTCATAAAATAGCGGATAATAGATGGATGGGTGACGGTAACAGGACCGCCGCTGTCAATCTGTTGCTGAAAGCGTGGAATTACCGAACCGTTTGATCCCAACACATTTCCGAAACGGGTGGTGATAAACCTGGTGGTTGGTTTTTCGCTCATCATTATCTTGCTACGATAGCTTAATCTGTCAATGCCGTTTTTCCGTGTGATGGATCTTTGATTGTTCTGCAATCCGGTTACATACATTTCAGCTATTCTCTTGGATGCACCCATCACATTGGATGGATTGACCGCCTTGTCGGTTGAAATAAATACAAATCGATCTACACCGTATTTGACCGCCAGATCGGCTACGATTTTGGTCCCCAACACATTATTAATAATAGCCTGGCAAGGATGGTTTTCCATCATTGGCACATGTTTGTATGCAGCCGCATGAAATACGATTTCGGGTTTGTAGGTTTTGAAAATATTTTCCATGATATCCTCATTTCGGATATCGCTAATGCATACCTTTAATTGGTTTCGATTTAAGCCGGGAATTTGTTGCAACTGGTACTGCAATTCGTATAATCCGGTTTCCCGGTTATCGCATAATATTAATAGCTCGGTGCCAATAGCCGCCAGTTGTTTGGATATTTCGCTTCCAATGGAACCTGCCGCGCCGGTAACCAATATTCTTTTTCCTGTGAAAAATGATTTTACATTTCCGGAAGCTGACCGGATGCTTGGCCTGTCGAGAAGATCTTCAATCCTCAGATTTTCGATTTGCCTTGGTTGTAGTTGCCCGTCAATCCACTTCTGAACGGCCGGTATTATTTTGATGGTGATGTTATTTTCAATGCAGAAATCTGCGATCTCGTTTTTCTTATTCAGGGGCAGATCCTCTGAGGCTAAAAACAGAAATCTGATGCCTGATTTTTTCATCACTTCACCGGCTTTTTCCCAGGTGTAAATTTTTATATTATCAATGGTCATACCCGAAAGTTCATTATTGCTCTCGATAAAACCGGTTACCCTATATTGCTTATCGTGAATTGACTCAATAGATTTTCGAAGTAAAACACCCGATTCAGTCTTACCAAAGATGAAAACATTTTCACTGATAAACTTCGATTTTACACTTCGGTAATACAATTCCTTAACCCATAATCTGTATGCGAAAATGACAAAGGAAGCGGTGAAAAAATAGATGATCAGGACCGAATAAGGCAATAAAGCAGGCCATCCGGCAAAAGCACTTACCATGGTGTACATCAGAAGAACAAACACGGTGAGAGAAACAGCCGATACGCAACGGATGGCTTCTTCAATACTCGATAAGCGGATGATACCTTCGTAGGTTCGGAGTAATCGGAAAAATAAAATATTGAGTGCCGTGACAATGGCTGCGGGAACCACCAATTCAAAATTTTGAATCAGCGTCATATTCATATCAGAGCTTAAAAGATTGGCATATAAAAAGGCAGTGAGGCAAATAACAAGATCTAAAATGAAGATAATCCAACGGGGGGCGGTTGACTTGGTGGTGATCAACCGGTAAAAATTTTCAACAAGCGACAGATTCATCATAAGATTTGATTGGCTACATTACAATGACTTGATTGTTAAGGTAATATAGAAGTGGATTGGGATTACATATATTCAAACTTCCTCAAAGCTTTTCATCGTTTTATAAACGCCTGCTTAATTGGAATTATTATTTTATATCAAAACGAATTTCTTTGAATCTCAGATAAAAAATCGATGCTATTAGGGTCAAAAGGCCGCAGTTAAACGAAGGCCAAACCAGCGATCCTGCTATGC
>JBIQMB010000334.1:0-4732 GCA_044463745.1 Chitinophagaceae bacterium
AACAGCAAAGAACTGAAGTAGGTACTCTGGGCGAATTTGGCCTGATCGATTTTCTGACTAAGAATAATGAAACCCGCAATGCCAGTACGGTTTTATCGGTGGGTGATGACGCAGCCGTGCTGGATCATTATGGAAAACAGGTAGTAGTGACAACGGACATGCTTGTAGAAGGAATTCATTTTGACCTGATGTATTCACCATTGCGCTACCTCGGATACAAAAGCGTTATTTCTAACCTGAGCGATGTTTATGCCATGAATGCACATCCACAACAAATAACGGTTAGCATAGCTTTCAGCAATCGGTTTAGTGTAGAGGCATTAACTGAATTGTATGATGGCGTGTATGAGGCCTGTCGCAATTACAATGTGGATCTGGTAGGCGGAGATACCACATCATCGCAAAAAGGGTTGATCATAAGTATAACGGCGATCGGCGAGGTGGCACCCGGAAAATATGTTACCCGTGCTGGTGCTAAAAAGGGAGACCTTCTGTGTGTGAGTGGTGACCTGGGAAGTGCGTTTCTCGGTTTAACCTTATTGCAAAGAGAAAAGCAGGTTTTTCTGGAGACGAAAATATCCCAGCCCGACTTTGAGGAGCAGCGATATATCGTACAGCGGATTTTAAAACCCGAAGCCAGAAAGGATATCATCGATTTTTTCTCAGAATCAGATATTTTACCCACTTCAATGATTGATATCAGCGATGGACTCAGCAGTGAAATAAAACATCTGTGCAAGAACAGCGATACGGGTGCCTTGATTTATGAAGAAAGAATACCGGTAGATGACCATGCCAGGCAGTTTGCTTATAAGCTTGAAATAGATCCGACAATGTGCGCACTGAACGGAGGTGAAGATTATGAATTACTCTTTACGATCAGGCAAGAGGATTATGAGAAGATTAAAAACAATCCGGATATAACCATCATCGGACACATGACCGAAAAAGAAAAAGGAACAAAAATCATGACCAGAGGTGGTGCAGAGCATGACCTGCTGGCTCAGGGCTGGGATAACCTGAAAGAAAAATAAAAAAGATAATGCTTTATGACAAGAAGTATAGAGTATGTGCGAAGGCTTCTTATCTATAGCATGATGAGGTGTTTTTTAATCAGGATTCGTGGTAGTAAAAAGCCGGGCATTATTCGTGCTTTCATTATTTTAATTATTGCTGCTGTCTTTTCTTCCTGTTCTGTTTCCAAATCTTATAATCCAAATAAGAAGTTTACACCTGAGGAACTGAAAAAAGATTATACTTTACTACGAGAGATTTTGGAAGAGAAGCATCCTTCCTTGTATTGGTACACCTCCAAGGATTCCATGGATTATTACTTCGACGAAGGTTTTCGTAATATTCAGGATTCCATGACTGAACTGACTTTTGGATGGAAGATTATTGCACCGCTGCTTTATAATATCAGATGTGGCCATACCAGTTTTATGATGAGCCGCGAATGGCAAAAATTCATCCGTGGCAAAACCATTCCGTCGTTTCCGCTTTATTCCAAGGTGTCGAAAGATAGCATGATGGTGGTGGTAAACCGAAATGAAGACAGCATCGTTAAAAAAGGCTACTTCTTGTCTTCCATCAATGGGCTGGCCACAAAAAAAATTATTGATACCTTATTTCAATATATGTCGGGCGATGGCTATGCGGATAACCTGAAATATATTCGGCTGAGTGCTTCTTTTCCTTTTTACTATCGCAACGTTTTTGGGCTCTATCCCTTTTATAGGGTAACTTTTACAGATAGTGCAGGGCTGGCACAGGAGGCTGTAATTCCATGGTGGGCTCCTGTTACGGATACAACAGATCTGCATAAAAAAAAGGAGCGAAAAAAACGGCCGCCAAAAATCAAGGGCAACGAAAAGCGGGAGCGAATACGATCTGTGAAATATGGTTCCAATTATGCATTGATGGATATTAACTCATTTACCAAAGGCAGATTAGGTCCTTTTTTTAGAAGAACTTTCAGGGATTTAAAAAAAGAAGAAGTCGGTAATCTGATTATAGATCTCAGAATTAATGGAGGGGGTGAAATGGATAAGGCGGTAAAACTTACGCAATATATCAGGCAAACAAATTTCCGGGTGGCCGATTCGGCTTACAGCATCAGTAAAAATTTCAATCCTTATTCAGGTTATATCAAAAACAGTTTGCAGTATAATCTTGGTCTCATTTTTTTATCAAAAAAAGGCAAAGAAAGCCACTTTCATTTCGGCTATTGGGAGCGGCATCGGTTCAAACCTAAAAGAAAAAACCATTACAGCGGTAATGTTTATGTGTTGACAAACGGTTTGACTTTTTCGGCGGCAAGTCTTTTTTGTAATCTTGTAAAGGGTCAGTCTAACGTACTTCTTGTAGGTGAAGAAACCGGAGGCGGATGGTATGGAAATTCAGGTATTTTTATACCTAATATTGTATTGCCGGAAACGAAGTTGCGAGTCAGGCTTCCTTTCTTCAGGCTGGTGCAGTATCAGCATAAGGATGAGCACAAGGGCGAAGGGGTGAGCCCCGACTGGTACATTGGCCCTGATTGGGAAGACGTAATCAATAATGTAGATACCAAGCTTGAGGCGGTATTAGAAAGGATAAAAAAGAGCGAATAGTAGGGTAGGCGTGTAAAAAAAAGTGAGCGTTTGACGATTAAAATAATGGTTTTCACTCGCTTTGAAAATATAATAGAGATGATATTTTATTTGCGCGAGGTAGGGGTTTGATATAAAAGCCGTATCGAGGATTCGGAAATCCGCCTTTATCTATCGTCCGACATGCGCTTCGCTAACATGTCGAGCAGTGGTAGTGGTATTTTATATGCAGGAATAATTGGTGCAACTCAATTGGACAGGTCAAAAATTCCCCATCCAAACTCTAAACCCGCTGTTAACTTTAAAAATTGATGTCCCCTCAGTTAGATTTAATTACCGAAATTGCAAACTTTAAAAAGAAATATTAATGTCATTTTACAGCCATCGGCCTTCTCAAACTTCAATACCCGTTGTAATTAATATAATCATCATTAATGTTCTTGTGTTTTTGGCCCAGATAGCGTTTGATGGCCACACGGGGTGGCTAACCAACCGGCTTGCACTCTGGCATCCGCGTACAGGAAACTTCAGATTTTATGAATTGATTACACACATGTTTACCCATGCGGGCTGGATGCATTTGCTGTTTAATATGTATGCCCTATGGCTTTTTGGTTCCATGCTTGAAAGGAACTGGGGTGGGGTCAAATTTCTGATTTTTTATCTGATTTGCGGACTCGGTGCTGCTGTGGCACAGCTATACGTCGTTCCGTCCCCTGTTCCGGCAGTGGGCGCTTCGGGTGCTGTGATGGGATTGTTGGCAGCATTTGCCTATACCTATCCAAACGTTCAATTCTTTATCATCCCTTTCCCTTTTGCCATCAGAGCCAAATGGATAGTGGTAGCGTATGCTGCTATCGATTTATTTGGTGGAATTTCTGGCGGTGACGGCATTGCTCATTTTGCGCATCTTGGTGGGCTTGCCACAGGTTTTCTTTTGATGATATTCTGGATTTCGAAAAAGAAAAGACGATATTAGTTTTTTTGAGCCGGTATTTTATCCCTGCAAATCTGTAACTTTACCTTGAGAAGTTTAAAAAACACCTGGCAATGGGCGAGTCTGACAGATATTTAGAGAAAAGAATTAAGAAAATTAGTCTTGGTGATGATACCAATGCATTAATGGCGTTGATTGCTATTAACGGAATGATTTTTATATGTTTTGGTATGGTACAGGTTATCTACCAGATGACTGCTTCAAACATTACTGCATTTCAATATGAAGTATTAAGATGGGCGATTTTGCCGGCCAAACTTTCTACACTCGTTTACGAACCCTGGACGGTATTAACTTATATGTTTGTACATACGGGCGTCATCGTTACGATTATCAACTTATTATGGCTCTGGGCTTTTGGCAATATTCTACAAAATGTAGCCGGAAACTCTGTTATTTTTCCGCTTTATATTTACGGAGGCTTTGCAGGGGCCGTATTTTTTATTGCTATTTCCTACCTGGTGCCTTCGCTAAACGATCAGATTGAATATCTGTCGCTATCGGGAGCCAATGCTTCTATTTTGGCGATAGCAGCCGCTGTTACCACTATCGTGCCCCGCTATAAGTTATTTCCCATGCTCAACGGGGGGATTTCATTATGGATAGTCAGTTTGATTTATCTTTTGATCTCCGTGGCTTCTTACTCAAGCCACCCTGAGTTGATTGCCGCATTGGGAGGCGGAGCACTTTGCGGATATTTATTTATGTACAGTTATAAACGTGGCCTGGACTGGGGTTTATGGATGAATGAATTATATTCATGGTTTATCAATTTATTTGAACCGAATAAAAAAAACAAGCCTGGCAAAGGTATTCGTGATACGCTCTTTTATAAAACGGGAAACAGGGAGCCGATTATCCGGCAACCTTTGGTTACGCAAGAAAGAATAGATCTTATCCTGGATAAAATAAGTAAAGAAGGATACGATAGGCTGACCGATGAAGAAAAATCAATTTTGAAGAAGGCTGCCGAAGAGGATTTCTGATTTCATCGTTTGCAAAATTATTTTACAATGCCATTAACCTTCATCAGAAGGCTCACAAAAAATTTCTTGATTATAATTAATGTTGTAATAGGTATACTTTTTTTAGGCGGTGCTTATGTTAATTATTTCGATCCGGAAAAGTATTGGTTTATCAGTCT
>JBIQMB010000335.1:0-4729 GCA_044463745.1 Chitinophagaceae bacterium
CACTTGCTTGCATGCCCGAAATGGTATCCCAGAGCAACCAGACCAAACCATACATAGATAGTAACATTAAAAAACCTCCGATGATAAGGAAGAAAACATAGGGCCTGAATATAAAACTTGACATCATACCTGAGAATACTCCACGCAGTACTCTCAAACCCGACGTGCGGGTGCCTTTAAACTTATTTTGTTCAGTCCAGTCCAGATGGGCAGGTACTTCGATGACCCGCGCACGCAAGATCATGGCTTTATATAAGATTTCAGGGTTCACCTCATAATCCTTTGTTTTCAAATTAACCGTCCTTATAAAATCTCTTTTGTACGCCCGTACCATTCCTGTAAAAGTATAATATTTATCCTGAGCAGCTAACCGCATCATTTTGTTTACCCATTTACTCATGATTCTTCGGTCAAACGGAACTGCGGTCACTTTTCCACCGGGCATATAAGGTGAGGCGATGACCATATCTGAGCTTGTCTCCAGTAATTTATCTACCATTATTTCGATATGATCAACGGAATAGCTTAGATCAATGTCCAGAACAACGATTATATCTCCTTTGGCATGATTGAATCCTGTTTTAAGTGCATTTCCTAAATTGAGGTTGGTAGGGTGATGAATAACCCTGATATTGCCGGGGTATTCTTTCTCAAAGAGATCTGCAATTTCGGCTGTTTTGTCCTTACTCCCGTCATTCACTATGATAATTTCCCAGATGTATTTATCTTCTTTAGCCCGTAAATAATCAATTACGGTATTCATATTCTTTGGAAGAATTGCTTCTTCATTATAGCATGGAAGAATGACGCTTAAGGAAGGTGTATTCGGGAGGTTTGTCATGAAATTACTTTCTTAATTTATAGTGTGTATAAACAGGAAACACCTTGCCAATCAATGGAAGCATATATCCTTTTTTTATTATTTTTAAATTTTTTTCCAACAATTTTGAAACATGTTGTCGCGTATTTCCGGACTCTTCTTTAGGCGGCCTTCTCGTATGAAAGGAAAGAAAAAAATCAAGAATTTTGCTTTCCATGGGACAAATCGTAATGAAGAATCCGTCTTTTTTTAAGATTCTTTTTATTTCATTGATGGCTTTTTGAATATCCGGTACGAACTCGAGAACACTAACAGCTACGATTGCATCGAAACTTTCATTTTTAAAATTTGTGTTATCGATACTCTGTGTACTTAAATGGTAGTCGGTAATTTTATACTCTTCACATAAATTATCTATCTGATCAAAATGGTTGTGAATATCAATTGCATAAAGATGGTCACAATGCCTGGCTAATTCAGGAAGGAATATACCACTGCCGGTACCTGCTTCTAATAGGTTTGGGTACCGTTCGTTTCCGAGTAGTTGTATTATCCTTTTAAAACGGTATAATTGAATATATTTAATCGGGAATTTGTAATTCCAGTCGTAATAGTCCACTTCACCGGTTTTAAAAAGTAATTTTTTGTTTGGTATAAGCATAGTAGGTTTTGTCACTTGAAAAGAAATCAGTTCTCTCATGCATGTTAACCTGATATTATATCAAACAAAAATATAAAATATATATCTATTGCAACGGAATTACATCCATCTCTTTATTATAAATAATTTCTTGCTAAGTTGATTTCATCTTTAATTTATTGATATTTAAATCACTGAAGTGGGCACTCATTTCTTTCAATTCGAAATTCCTTTGCAAACTTTTGATAACATTTTTGAAAATGTAAACCTTCTTTTTACTACTCACATTCATTCCCGGAAAGAACGCAAGTTCCTTAATCTGGTCTCCGCCTATCAAATCTAATGGATGTAATAAAAAACTTACAGGTGTCTTTGTGAGCTTGCACAATCTGATGGCCGACGCTAAATAAAGTTTCATCAAAGGCATAGAAATATTACCCAGATAGATCAAATAACTTAGATGGAAGGGAAACTTAAATATGGGCATGGTCGTTACCGGTATTTCAGTAAGTGTTTTGCCTTCTCCCAAATCCCAGTTATAGGGTTTTAGCTTGCGAAAGCCTTCACTGAATTTGCCGAACAGTTCTTTTCTCGCTTTCTTTTCTTCCTTTGATAAATCTGATTTCCAGAAATAATACATTCTGGCCAAAGGACCTAAAAACGTAGGTAATGTTGATGCATCATAAAGATACCCTCTGCTTTCTAAAACCCTGAGCAAATCCTTACTCCAACTAAACCCCGGACCGCGGAAGCCTTTGGGTCGTTGACCTGTAACCCGTACTATTGCTTCTTCTGCTTCTCTTATTTCTTTTTCTATTTTTTCATAACTATAAGTTTGAAGCCATGATTCATGATGATACGAATGATTTCCTACTTCATGCCCGCGTTCGGTAATCATTTTCAGATACTCAACGTTTTCTTCATTTTCAGTATCCTTGCCAACAATAAAAAACGTTATTTTCAGATTTAATTCATCCAGTATATCCAGAACGTGTGGTACGAAAATATTAAGGTAGGAAGGGTACTTATCCCATCCTTCGTCTCCGTGTATTTTCATGTAAGTCCACTGGTTATCCAGATCGAGCGAAATGCTCGCAACAGGCTTTCTCTTACCCATGGTTCACTAAAATTTCAGTCAGTTTTGTTTCCGCAATATGGATCGTTTCATTTACATTTAAGGTTCCATTAATGATCTGAGCGGAATTGATGATATGATAATTGCCCAGAGAGGTCGTAACTCCTGGTAGCTCTTTCGAGTAATTTAAAGTAGGTAATGCAAAGACAACCCTGGCCTTGGCAACTCCCCAAAAAGAAACATCTCCGTCAGATAATTGCGGGTACATTTTATAGAGCGACCCAAGAAATTGTTCGCGTATTTCCTGATCAGATTTATCAAAGAGGGGATCGTGCGGCTCCAGATATTTTGGAAGATAAACCAAATGGTTTCCATCAATTTCTTTTTCATCAATTAATGCTGTCATCTCTATCACACCGGTAAATGGTGGCCACTTATCCGTAATATTGGTAACGTAGTAAGGCGAGATGGCTTTACTCATTAAAACCGACGGGCATAATACCCCAAGGTATTTGATAGATTTGTGTTTCTTTTTTTCATCGTCCGTCAGTTGTTTTGCCATTCGCACAGACTGAAGCGAGGATACAGTTGAAATAACTTCGTCAAAGATATGCTCCCCTTCCTGGTTACTTACCCTTAAGCTACCATCGTCTGTTTTGTGAACATCAGAAACAACCGAATTGTACCTGATATTTACGCCTAATCCCGAAAGGTACTCTGAAAACCGGGAGTTTACCCGTTCATAGCCTCCGGACACATATCCGAACATTTCTTTTTTTAATCCACTCTTCCGTGCTGCATACATCCGTTGTATGGTTGACCAGATAAACGCTGCAGAAGTTTCTTTATAGTTAAAGCCAAGTTTGGCTTTTAATAGAGGAAGCCATATTATTTCGAAAACACGGTTTCCCGACCATTTCCTCAGCCAGGTTTCTACCGGTATTTTCTCAAGTTTTTCCCAGTTTTTAATTTTTGATGCAGCAAAAATGGTAAGGCCTAATCTGAACTTATCAATAAGATTAATGGGTGGAAATTTAAAAAACTCAATGATATTCGACATGGAATATAATTTACCGTCAGCGTAAAATCCTGTTTTTGTTTCTACCCATTTCAGCTCATTTTCCAATCCGATTTCTTTTAATATTTTTCGGGTATTAAGGTCCGACATCAATATAACGTGGTAAAACTTATCCCAAACCACACCATTCATTTCCCATGAGCTTGCCAGCCCGCCCAGTTTATCAGCCGACTCGAATATGGTAACTTCATGCCCTTGCTGCTTCAGACGTAATGCTAACGTCATACCCATTATTCCTCCTCCAATAATACCCCACGACTTTTTGGTGGTCATTTTTTTATAACTTGTTTATTATTTTAATCATCTTGTTTGTAACGTCCTTTCCAAATACATTCTTCTGTTTACGGGGTGGTTTGAAAGACCGTATCTTCTGTGCAATATCTGTTTCTGAAGGATGGACCAACAGGTTCCATTTTTCCTGTACTGTTTCTACCCATTCCGTTTCAGTTCGCAACGTGATGCAGGGCTTTTTGAGAATGTAGGCTTCTTTTTGTATGCCGCCTGAATCTGTGATGATGCGTTGAGCAAAATTTTCTAATGTGAGAAAATCAAGAAAACCCTGAGGCTCAATCATTGTTATATTTTTCGGAATGGAAAAACTGTCTTTCAAAGATTTTTGTGTTCGTGGATGAACCGGAAAAATAATTTTCTCATTTAAAGCTCCAAGTTGTCCAAGAAGGTGCTCCAGAACACGTGTATCATCTACATTGTAGTTCCGATGCAGCGTTAGCAAATTGTAGGCTGTATCCTTCAATTTTAGCTTCGAAACGATCTTCGATTTTTTTAAAGCAATTTCAAGATTGTTTTTTACCGTGTCCACCATAATGTCGCCGGTAAAAAAGGTAATATCTTTTAATCCTTCTTTTTCTAGAATGTCTACGGCGGTTTGGGTAGGAGCAAATAACCAGGAAGAAACATGATCAGTAACCACTCGATTTATTTCTTCAGGCATTGCCTTATTGTAACTACGCAGGCCAGCCTCTATGTGAATGATTGGTATGTTGAGTTTGGCAGCAATGACTGCACCGGCAAAGGTAGAATTCGTATCCCCAAATACAATAACCATATCAGGTTTTCTGCTGATCATTTCTTTTTCAAGACGCAGCATCATTTGCG
>JBIQMB010000336.1:0-4727 GCA_044463745.1 Chitinophagaceae bacterium
TAGCAAAGGCTTAATTTTATCAATGTGGCCCCTATTTTTTTGCTTTTAGCAATATTCCAAGTGTTCCTGTTACTTTAAGATTTGAATTTTTGGCATGAAACCTTCCTAAGATTTCATCTATTATTACTAATTCTGCATTTATTTCGTTAGCGAGAATGATTGTTTCGGCCTCTCCTTTATCGAGTTCTAGAAAATAGGCAAGTGATTTTTTGTCTCTTATCTCTGTAACTTTGATCCAATCAATTTTTGATACATCCCTATAGTATTCTTTGTCCTTCCCTTTCTCCCATTCCATAAAGACTTCTTTTGGGATATAGATTTCCGTATATAAATCTCTTAATATTGTGAGTCTTCCAATTTTTAAAAGAGAAATGATTGGTGTTGTGTTTGAAACGACTTTAAGCATTTTTCATATCATCTTCGAGATCATCAATATTTAGAAAGCTAACCTTATATTTATCCAATAATTCCAAAAACTCAACCCTCGACATTTCTAATACTTTGGCAGCAGTTCCTGAGGAGATTTTCCCAATCTCATAAAGTTTGACGAGAGAGGATTCCTTTATTTGCCTTCCGAAATCTTTCCTATTCAATCGCATGGAGTTTGCCAAGTATTCAGGATAGTCAATTGATATTACTTTGGACATTTTTTTTGAAATTTAATCATATCAAATTTACTAAAAATAAGTTTGTTTGGATAATATTGGTTCAGTGAAAATTTGTTTTCCAATTGAGAATTGGGCGGAAATGATATTCCCAATGTATGAAAATTGTTCACGTAGCTTTCGGACTTCACTTACTTTACATGTGGGCGGCGAACATATGGCACAAAGGAAAAATAACCGAAGATAATTTCCAAATGCTTAGTTGGAGAAGTTTGCTTATTAGCACTAAGATTCTTTACAACTCTAAAAAGCTTGCATTCATACCGATGTCAGTTGTACCCTACAAAATATTATGAAATTCGAAGTGAATAAAATAAAGTACGAAGGGTATGTAATACTAATCTTATAGTACCAGGTTACTTGATCAGTGTAACCGTCCCTTTCCTGACAAACCGATCACCAGTTACACATTCCAATTCTATAACATAAGCGAAAACCGTTGTGGAGGTCACCTCAGCATTCCGGATGCGGCCATTCCAACCCTGACGAGGATCTTCGGGTTTGAAGTCTTTGTTTTCAAAACGACCTTTCCCCATCTGTCAAATATGGTCAGCCTCTTTACTTTACTTATTCCATAGCCGCTTACATAAAAAACATCATTTAACCCATCATTGTTTGGAGTAAAAGCGTTGGGGATAAATACAGATTCTCCGTTGCATAAAACCTGAATATTGATTTCGTCGGAGGTTTCACAACCATGGATGGTTTGCACGGTTAACCTGTACGTCATGTCTTTATCTGCGATAAAAGTTGGCTGGGCACAGGTAATGCAATTTAAGCCTGAGGATGGTGTCCAGAGGTACTTTATAACATTGTCTGATGCCTTGGTGGGAATGGTAACATGGGTGCCGGCCGGTACTTTTATATCCGGACCAAGATCAATAACCGGATTGTCAACGACGGTAACCGTTATCCGGCCGGATTCATCCGGGCATACATTTTTACTCATGCCTGTAACAGTGTAGGTAGTAGTGGTTTGCGGACTGGCCACTACCTGCGCTCCTGCACCCGCGCTCAGTCCATCCATGGGCGACCACATGATCTGATCCGTATTTCCAAATGCAGAAAGCTGAACAGATGAACCTTCGCACATGGTCATATTTTGGTTGTGCTTCAGATTCACCCGCTCATCCACACGAATCATTACGCTATCATATTGAACGCATCCGAACTGGTTTGTTACTTTTACGAAGTATTTCGTATTGGTGGTGGGTGTAGCTACCGGCGTTGCCGAATTAGCATTTCTTAACCCATCAGCGGGATACCATTGATATTGTGCTCCATCGGTAGCGGAAAGTGAAATACTGTTGCCGATACATATCGTTGCATCTACAGGCGATGCATTGGGAACAGGGAGAGGACGAATTGTAACAGGCATAGATGCACTTGCGCTGCATCCATTTTTGGTCTTTATCTCATATCCGACACTGAATAATCCTTCGGTCTGAAAACCAAATCTGATGGCCTCGTTTGTGCCGGAAGGTCGCCCGCCCAAAGTCCAGGTTCGATTGATGATTTCATCAGGAGAAATAACTGATGCCTTGAAGTACAGGCTGTCGTGCAGGCAACCTTCTGCGGGACCGGTAAGGGTAATGACGGGGTTAGAATACACATGGATATTCTTCGAAGCGGATTTCGTACATCCGTATTGTGAGGTAGCGGTTAGGGAAACTGTATAATTTCCCGGTTCAAAGGTATGTGCGGGTGGTACAATTAAATCTGAATTCGGTGTGCCATCACCAAAATTCCATTGGTAGGAAGTGATTGATGAAAAACCGGGAACTTCAGAAAGGTTTTCAAAAGTAATAGTGCCTACTCCACAAAAGAGATCGTTGTCAACCGTGAAATCAGTTTTTAATGAATCCACATAAATGGTGTCTTGTAATTTGAGTGTAAATGGGCATCCTTCAGGACTTCTTAATATGAGATTGGGCAGGTATTTACCCGCATTACTGTAGGTATGTGAAATTACGGAGTCTTTCGTAGATGCATACACGGGCGTGCCATCGCCAAAGTCCCAAGCATAAGACTGGATGAAACTACCTGTGACGCGTGCATTAAACACAAAGGGTTTGCATGATATGCCCCCGACTGCATCCCACGTTGCTATGGGGCCGCGGATCCTGATTTGTTTTACTGCGGTATCTCTACATCCGTTGGGGCCGGTTACGATTAACCTCACATTGTAAAAACCGGGATTTGCATAAATATGTGCAGACGGATTGCGGTCCATACTTCCATTGCCTCCATCACCAAAATCCCATTCCCATGCGGTAGCATACAAGCTTTTATCCGTAAACAAAATGGCAGCAGGTGCGCATTGGGATGTGTCGCCAATTTCAAAATCAGCAACAGGCTCTATTAGTCTGATGTATCCGCTTTTTGTAGCAGAATCCATACATCCATTTTCATCCGTTACGGTCAGCCGGATATCATAGCTTCCATTGGCAGGGTAAGTATGTGTAGCTGAGGAAGAGGTGCTTGTGGCTCCATCGCCAAATTGCCATAAATACGTGGCATTGTATGCCTGCGATTGATTGTACAGCCTGACGGTAAAGCGATCGCATTGAAGTGTATCCAAACTGTAGAAATCCGCTCGTGGCCGGTATCCGCGTATGTAGGATGACTTGGTTACAGATGCCTCGCATCCTGCCGCGTCCAGTATATTGAGCGTGACGGTTCTAAAATTGTAGTAATAGGTATTATTATAGGTATGATGGATGGATGTATCGGAGGATGTTGTATAAACCGGAGTGCCGTCTCCAAAGTTCCATTGCCATTGCACGATGGGCGTCAGGCCGTTCTGGGTTGAACTGTCTGTAAACTGAACCAACTGTGTGGCGTCACAACTGGTAATGTTTAATGCCTTAAGCCCGGGCACTGGCCCTGCAACCTCAATAGGCACAGGATATTCAAGCGAATCGAGACAGCCGAGTTTGTCTTCGATAATGAGTTTGGCATAATAGGTACCGTTAGTGGTATAAGTATAGCTTGTTTTCCCGGTCAACCAGATGCCATAGGAATTAAAATAATTTTGATTCTGAATAATCTGTCGCGGACTGCCATCGCCAAAGTCCCAAATATATCTTTTGATCTTACTGGAGTCAATACCGGAGGGTGTAAAATTCACAGTTTTGTTAGCACAGATATCTGTGATATCCGGTTTGAAATCGGCTTTCTCATCTATTATAATGATGTTTTTTTCGCCTACGGATATATCTCCCGTCAGGATATCGCGTCGGGTAACTTTTACATGATATACTTTTTGTGGAGGTGAATAAGTGTGTGTGATCGGATTGAGCGTACCCGAGTTGACAATGGTGCCATCTCCAAAATCCCATTCTAAAACGATGGAATTGGAAACTGTATCGGTAAAATTGACCTCATATTTATTGTCGCAATTCTTACCTATCTCAAAACCGCCGCCACCACCACTTCCACTACCGCCACCGCCGCTTCCATCGTCATCGCAGATATTGGCAACAGATACAGCATGCAGGGGTGCTGTAATTAAGCAGCCGCTTTCAGTGACCATACCCACGCCAATATTGAAAAGTCCTGGATTAGGATAAACGTGAAAGGCGGAAAGGTTTCCATTTGTAATTGTATCGGTTATGCCATCGCCCCAATTCCAGATAAGGCGATCAATAGATTCAATCAAACCCGAAATTCTTGCCGTAGCTGTTACGGGTAAAGGCCTGCATCCTTCGGGCGGAACGGTAAAGAAATCAAGTGAAGGAATACGAATGCGGATAAACGAGTTTTTAGATATAGTCATCGCGCACCCGTCTGCGATGCTGGTATCTGTAACGGTTAGAGTGATTGTTCTGTTTCCCTGGGAGGTGAATACATGTGTGGGATTGGGCTGGGTAGAAGTATTGCCATCACCGAAATTCCAAAGGAAGGAATAGCCGGGAAGTGCTCCGAGCGTGTTGGTGAAGTTTACCTCAAAAGGCACACAACTGCTGATAAATTTATCGCCTGTGAAATCCACCACAGGACCAGGTTTTACTTCTATCGTTTTTCGAACCGTATCAGCGCATCCAAAGCGCGTAGATGCTA
>JBIQMB010000337.1:0-4726 GCA_044463745.1 Chitinophagaceae bacterium
CGCCACCGGTTTCACCGGAGGTTATCGATATTGAAGTCCTTCGGACTTCTCAACCTTTCTTTAACCCAATAAATCGTTACAGCCTGTGTGCTGGTTCAAGTGTTCCTACGAATTTGGGCCACTTGAATCTCTTGGAAAAGCCGGTTTGTAAGCGGATAGGAGATATAATGAAGCCCTTCGGACTTCTCGTTTCTTCTCTAAGCTATTATGAGTTAGCCTACTTTTGGAAAGTTTAGAAAAGGGGACGATAAGGTGAGGTGTTGAAATCCTATAAGAAAGATGATTTGAATGCATACCTGCAACTTTCCAAAAGTTTAATTGGGAAACTCTGTGGATGTAGGTAAGGAAATTGGGGAGTTCTCTCTGGCAAAGACAAGTTTGGTCCTGAATGCTCGCACCAGTTATCGCGTTTTTTTCACGCAAAAGAAACAGCCTCACGCAAAGAACGCGAAGACCGCAAAGGATTTTTCTGACGAAAAATGATGGCTCGAGCCTCTTTTCGAAATTCAACTGGTTCAATTGTTCCAACGCAGTTGGGTCACTTGAATCCTTTAATAGAACCGGTTTGTAACCGGATAGAAGGATATCTGTATTGAAATCCGTCGGACTTTTCGTATCTTCTCTAAACCGCAGAGCCGTTAGCCTACTTTTGGAAAGTTTAGAAAAGGGACGATAAGGTGAGCCGTTGAAATCCTATAAGAAAAACGATTTGAATGCGTGCCTGCTACTTACCAAAAGTTTAGATGGGAAACTCTGTGGATGTAGGTAAGGAAATTGGGGGGGCTCTTTGGTAAAGACAAGTCTGGTCTTGAATGCCTGCACCAGTTATTGAGTGTCTTCACACGCAGGAAAATGGCCTCACGCAAAGAACGCGAAGACCGCAAAAGATTTTTCTGGCGAAAAATGAAGTGTCGAAGCCTTCAACTGGTTCAAGTGTTCCAACGAATTTGGGCCACTTGAATCTCTTGGAAAAGCCGGTTTGTAACCGGATGAAATATATTTTCTCCTGGGTATATAAACCGCTATGACAATTTGATGAACTCGCTCGCTGCGCACTTCTCTTCTCCACGCTGAAAAAAGCATAATGGTCTTTAGCCACGAAGCCGCTAAGGCAGGAAGATTCACAAAATCATCCCTGCGAAAACCGCCGCGCTCTTTCCTTCTCTGCGTTGAAAAAAAACATAATGTTTGTTAGCCGCAAAGCCACAATGATACAAAAACTCACAAAGTCATCCCTGCGAAAACCCTGCGTTCCTCCTTTCTCTGCGTTTTAAAAAAGAAGCAAAGGTTGATTCGCCACGAAGCCACAATGGCACAAAGATTCACAAAGTCATCCCTGCGAAAACCCTACGGCTCTTCCTCTCTCTGCGTTGAAAATCATAAAGATTGATTAATTTACTCAAAATTATCAGCTATGGACGAAAACATGATGCAGGAAGATGAAAAATTCAGCGACGATCCGAAAGAGAATATGGATATGGAAAACCAGTTTCTCAAAATGAAACTGATGGCGGAAACCGGCGCCAGGTTTTACGAAGGTGAATCGGGATTGCCACCGGAAATCATGAATCAATGGCTGAAAAACATCGCTCAGTTTGAAGAGGAATACGCAAATGCTAAGCAAAAAGCCCTTCGTGAAATCCTGGGTTTTCCTGATTTCAGGCCATCTTCCGAATTGAACGAAAATGAATTCGGAGAGACTTTTGATAACCTGCAACAGACGCTGAAAAAGTCCGGTGTGGAGGTTTCTTTTCTGCGCGAGAGAGATGACCGTTTCAAGTATGATTTTATCACCGGTGAATTGCTGGATCATGAAACTACCTTGTTTCCGGGAATGGTTACAACATTTATTTATGAGGAATTCTATCCCGATCATGAATTGGATATCCGTAATCGTACAAAAGAGTTTTTTAATGCATTTTTTGAACGCCGCCTGGGTGTGAACGATTCGCCTTATTTTGATGATGATTTTATTTTTCCTGACGGCCGGATCGTAACATCAAACGAAATGATGCAGCGGTTTCAATCGATGTATGATGCGGTAACCGAATTTGAGAATACTTTCTATTCCATCGAAAAAATTGATTTTGAGCTAAAAAAGAATCCGGAATCAGGCGACGAAACAGGAATGGGATTCAGTGAAGGAACGGTGGCCTACGAACTTATTTTCAGTAATGGTGATAGAAAACCCATTGAAGGCCCCTTCAAAATATATTTTCACATGCGGCATGGCTGGTGGGATATTTTCTTTTTTTACCTTTCCGGCTTTAATCTTCACAAGAAAAAGGATGATCCTGATAAATAATCACCCAAATTGAATGAATATACTTGCACTAAGCAGCTCGCGAACCGGAAATTCAGGCTATCTGGAAACCGCTCGGCCATGGATAAAAGAATCATTAGGAAATGATCCGGTCACCATTGCATTTATTCCTTTCGCCTCCGTAGGCAGTCAGGATGAATATCTTCAAAAGGTGTCGGAAGCACTGCGACCATTGCTTTACGATATTCAAATGGTTACACTTGAAAATGCATTTGAATTAATCACAGCCTGCGATGCTGTTATGACCGGAGGCGGTAACACCTTTAAGTTGCTGCATGATTTATATAAGAGCGAGGTGCTCACACAAATTCGTGAACGCGTAAAAGAAGGGCTGCCTTATGTGGGGTGGAGTGCGGGAGCCAATATCCTTGGTCCCACGATTTGTACTACCAATGATATGCCCATTATAAGGCCCCGGAGTTTTGAGGCATTGAATGTACTTCCTTTCCAGATTAATCCGCATTATTACAACTCCAGGATTGAGGGTTTTAATGGTGAAACAAGAGATCAAAGACTGGAAGAGTTCTTACGTCTAAATCCTGACAAAAAAGTGATTGGGTTACCGGAAGGTAGTGCCATGCTGATCAGCGGAGAACATCCGGTTTATCGCGGTCAGCAGCCGGGAGTTTTATTTTTTGCATCACAGGATGGCGCGATTCAAAAGACCATCATCGAAGACGGTTGGGTTTATGAAAAATGATTTACCTGGAAAACGTTTTACCAAAGAGGCTTACGTCCTCTTGCTCTGCATCATATTTTATGCGCTCAATCTGCGAGCTCCCATTGTAGCCGTAGGTCCGGTATTGCCCGAAATTTCTGCCAGTCTTTTACTTACTCCTGCTCTGGCAGGTTTGATTACCGGTATCCCACTCATCTGTTTTTCTCTTGCATCGATGTTTATGCCTGCATGGGCGGCCAGGGTAGGGCTTGGCAGGATTTTGTTTTATTCTATTGTCGTCCTGATAGCCGGATTGGTTATCCGTTCGGCCGGGAATATTCCCTTTTTATTTTTGGGATCAGCGTTCATTGGCATCGGCATTACGATAGGAAATGTGCTGATGCCTCCATTCATCAAACGACGTTTTCCGAATGATGTGAGTTTGGTAACGGCGATTTATCTGGCAGCGATGAATGTGCTGTCTGTTTTTGCGGTGGGATTTAGTATTTCGGTGGGTCAACTGACGGGTTTGGGCTGGCGCGGATCTATCGGAGCCTGGGTTCTGATTTCTGTTGTAGCGGTGGTGCTGTGGCTACCCTTTGCACGAAAAAAGAATTCGGAACAGAATAATCATACCCGGCCTGACTGGAAACTGTGGAAGTCGAAATTGGCCTGGCAGATTTCTATTTTTATGGGAACACAGTCTGTCATTTTTTATGTGCTGGCTGCATGGTTGCCCAATATGCTTCAAGACTGGGGGATGGCGCCGGAACCTGCGGGCTGGATGTTGTCGGTCTTTCAGATGGGGCAGGTGCCGATGACTTTTCTGGGGCCTATTTTGGTAGGGCGGATGAAGAAACTTTCAACCCTGATTTGGTTTATGTTTATCATGCTTTTGGCCGGCATGCTGTTGATTATTTTTTGGAAAGCGCAATGGATTGTGCCTGCTGTTTTAATGATTGGTGTTTCGGTAGGACTGGCATTTGCCGTAGCTACGATGTTTTTCGTAATCAGATCTGCTACGGTGGAACAGGCTGCCGGACTTTCGGGTATGGCGCAATCGGTCGGATATTTTATGGCGGCCTGTGCCCCGCCGCTTTTTGGTGCCGTGTTTGGATGGACGCAGTCGTGGGTGGTGCCCTTGGTTTTGTTGTTGTTCATTCCGGTGGTTTTGTTGTTGACGGGTTTGCAGGCAGCGAAAGATCAGGTGGTGGGAGAGGGGAGAGGGGCTTCTGAGGAATTCAGGTAGCATCATCGCACAGCGTGAACCCTTGTTGTTATCCAGGGGTTTATGGATCCTCGTGCGATTCTCTATTTCACGCATAGGAAAAAGGTCTCACGCAAAGAACGCAAAGGATTTTTCTGACGAAAAATGAGGACTGAAACTCTTCGACTGGTTCAAGTGTTCCAACATGGTTGGGTCACTTGAATCCTTTAATAGAACCGGTTTGTAACCGGATAGCAGGATATCTGTAATGAAATTCTTCGGACTTCTTGTTTCTTCTCTAAGCTGCAAGCCGTTAGCATACTTTTGGAAAGTTTAGAAAAGGTGTCGATAAGGTGAGGCGATGAAATCCTATAAGATAAATGAACCGAAAGCATACCTGCAACTTTCCAAAAGTTTAATGAGGAAACTCTGTGGCTGTCGGTAAAGATATTTGTGGATTTCTCTTGGTAACGATGACCCACAGGCCTGGAGGCCTGCGCCAGTTAGTGACCTCTTTTTCACGCAAGGAAATTGCCTC
>JBIQMB010000338.1:0-4719 GCA_044463745.1 Chitinophagaceae bacterium
CTGATGCAATTAGTTTTAGTTGTATATATGATGAAAATTTGAGCCCATCCTGTGTAACATATTGAAAAAATGCGGCTAAAGCCTTGCTATCTATAAAATTTCTTCCGTCGGTTAAAACCGACGGCAATAGATTCCAGGAGTCATAATATTACTTCATTGAGAGTGAGCGAGGTGCATTTAGAACAAACCAGAAATTATATTCTTAAACAGGAAGAACATCATAAAACCAAAAGTTTTGCCCAAGAAATTGATGAATTCATGAAAAAGTATGGATGGCAAATAATCCGGGAAACGGATTAGGAAATGCGACTAAAGCCTTGCTACCTGTAACATTTCTTCCGTCGCTTAAAACCGACGGCAATAGATTCAAGGGATTAAAGATATCATGCCGTTAAAACCGTGCCATTATCCCTCCAAATGAAAATAAAACACGATATAAAGACTTACTTCTTTTTGGATCATCTGCGAAATGATAGAATCTATGATTTTTAATGCTGTTTGCAATAGCTAACGAATTCAAAAAGAGAAATTGCTTCATGAAGAAAAGAGGACATCTTTCTTGAGCAACAACAACCAATTTAATACTGCTCCGTAGCCAACAACACCAGGGTGCAAGCCTCCTGTGGGGTAATGCCGTGCTGCCTGGCAAGCTCCTCTAATTCAGAATTTTCAGCACCGGGATTAAAGACAATCCTTTTGGGCTTTTGCGACAATATATAATCATAGTAAGGTTTCTGGTTACCAGCATTCAGGTACATCGTCACGGTGTCCAGGTTTTCTATGTTCGGTGTGTCTTTAATGATTCCTACATCACCCACTTTGCCGGGCCGTTTTCCAATAGCTACAACATCATGCCCGTACGACCGAAGTTTTTTAATGGCTTTATTGCTGTATCTGTCGGGGTTTTCGCTGGCTCCTAATACAAGGGTCTTTTTATTTATGTTAGTACTCATTTGTTTATGATTGATGAGTTATGCGGATAAAAACAGATTCTGATTTTCCGACTTCAAAATGAAGGTGTTTTAATTTTACAAAGATACGAAGAATAAAAGGCTGGTTAAGTATAAAGTAAGGACTTTAACCACTTGCCCTTAACATGATTATTTATAATATAACCGGTTTCAATTATGCGGTATTTATAAACTCATTTCGGATGGAATATTTTAACCAATAATAAGTTTAATAGGATTGCTCCTTTAGAGTAATCAGGGTGAGGAATGATTTTGCTGAAAGCTAGTTTTATATTTTCCAAATGTAGCCGGAAAAAAGATCGGCAAATTCGCGCCGGAGCCCCCTGTTTAAATATTATTTAAATCAAATGTAAATTCTACTTTTTACTTTGGCTATTTCGTAACTTTGCACATCTTTAAAATAAGTATTGATATGCCTATTTCAATAATAGTTATTTCGGTTGTATTTATGTTGCTTGGCATGGTGGTGCAGGCCAGGCTTAAAAACAGATTTACGGCTTATGCCAAGGTGCCTACAAGCAGCGGCATGAGCGGAAAAGAAGTGGCTGAAAAGATGCTCAATGACAATGGAATTTATGACGTGAAGGTGGTATCGGTCAACGGATTTTTGAGCGATCATTACAATCCGGCCAATAAAACCGTCAATCTGAGCCCTGATGTATATTCCGGTCGAAATGTTAGCGCTGCTGCCGTGGCTGCCCACGAATGCGGGCACGCTGTGCAACATGCTACTGCTTATAGCATGCTGAAATTAAGAAGTGCATTGGTGCCCATCGTTTCTATCAGTTCTAATCTGTCGCAATGGGTTATACTGATCGGTTTGGGTTTGTTTACCGTAGGAGGTGGAAATCCGACCGTGCTCCTCATTGGTATCGTACTTTTTGCTATGAGTACACTGTTCTCGGTTGTTACCCTTCCCGTAGAATTTGATGCCTCTAACCGGGCGCTCAAATGGTTAGATTCGGCTCAGATCACACTTCCGCAGGAACATGAAAAAGCCAAGGATGCCCTGAAGTGGGCGGCCCTGACTTATGTGGTTGCAGCATTGGCTTCCATTGCTATGCTGATACAATACATCATGATTTATAATGACAGAAGGTAAGCGTTTGTTTTTGGGACGACAATAGATTTCTGCATTCGGAATGATGAGGAGATGATTGGATTGCCGGCCTTGAAAAGTCAACATTTTATTCTCATTCAATCTATATTAATTATTGGAATATTCTGAAGCCATCCATTACCTCTACAGCGCATTGCCCATGTTTAGCCGCACGGGTGCCAAAGCCGTTAAACTGGATCTGGCCAAAACAAAAGCTATTTGCGAACATTTAGGTTCGCCGGAGAAAAAATTCCTGTCTGTTCATGTAGCCGGTACCAATGGCAAGGGCTCGGTATGTAATATGCTTGCGGCCATTTTTCAGATACACGGCTATAAAACCGGCTTATATACCTCACCACATCTTCACGATTTCAGAGAAAGAATACGGATCAATGGCAGGATGGTTCCAGAATCCTTTGTGATAGATTTTGTGGAGAAAAACAGATCGTTTGCCGAATCGGTACGTCCATCGTTTTTTGAGCTCACCTTTGGTATGGCCATGGATTATTTTGCCCGCGAACAGGTGGATATGGTCATTATCGAAACGGGATTGGGAGGCCGCCTGGATAGTACGAATGTCGTCGTACCTGAGTTGTCTGTTATCACCAATATCGGGTGGGATCATATGGATATCCTTGGCGATACCCTTGAAAAGATAGCCATGGAGAAAGCCGGGATAATAAAAAAGAATGTTCCTGTTTTGATAGGAGAAACGCAGGCGGAAACCAAAGATGTATTCAACGCTGTGGCGCGTATGCGCAGTTCGTCCATCGTATTTGCAGATCAAAATTTCAGGATCGTACATAAGCAAACTTCAACAAATGGCACAGAGGGAGTTAGTGTAAAACAACTTGCAACCGGGGAAGTCATTACTTACCACCCTGACCTGACCGGTATCTATCAGGATAAAAATCTGATCACCGTTCTGGCGGCGGCTCAATTATTGAAACAGCCATTCAAACTTGAAAATGAACGGATCAAAGAAGCTCTTTCAAAGGTCTGTCTGCTTACCGGCTTTGAGGGGCGATGGCAGGTTATTCGCCGGAACCCTTTGGTGATAATGGATGTAGCTCACAATGCTGATGGCATCAGGCAGGTTATGAACCATCTGACAAATTTATCTTACGGGCATTTGCACATTATTACAGGGATGGTAAAGGATAAAGACATTCGGGCGGTGCTTCAGCTTCTTCCTGCGGAGGCAAAATATTATTTTACCAATGCACATATCCCCAGGGCACTGCCGGCGGTGGAACTAAAGGAAAAGGCCGCTCAGTATCACCTGGCAGGAGAAAACTACGATGATGTGAATGATGCACTATCCGCAGCCTTGCAGGAAGCCGATGCGGAAGATTTAATTTTGATTTGCGGAAGCGTTTTTGTAATTGGCGAGGTGCAGACAGATAAAATAAAAACCGCCTTATAACATTTTCATTTCTTTAAGGGCATAAAAAACGCAGTTGGCATGAAGCGACTGCACAAAATGGTTATCCATCAACATTTGCTTTACTTCATTCAACGATACTTTTTCTACTTTCAAAAATTCATGCTCATCAAAGTGCTGTTCCCCATGGGCAACCCCTCCTTTTGCAAGGTAAAAGTATGTCCAATTAGAAAGTACTCCCGGGTTGGCAGCTATTTTCCCAACGGGTATAATTTCATCAAACTGATAGGCCACTTCCTCCTGTAACTCACGGGCAATGGCTTGTTCCGGCGTTTCGCCTTCATCTACAAACCCACCGGGAAGCTCTATGGTTACCTCTTCGATGGGGTGGCGATACTGCCTTACCAAAAGCACTTCGTTTTCCCTGGTTAAACATACAGCGCAGACGGATGGAGGAAGTTCGACAACGTAATAGGAGGGAACAATTTTTCCTTCAGGAGTTTCACACCTATCCTTCCGGCTGGTAAAGTAAGGATAGGTGGTGATGTATTCCGATTCTAATATTTTCCATTTCATATCTGCTGTTTCTTTCGTAATATAATGTCAGGGCTTTCTTTTAAGCCTTGCGGTTAAGGACCATTCAATGACCGTTTCCCAGCTACTCATATCGTTCGATTTTATTTCTTTTTTATAATAGTGTGTTGAAATAGTAAGATAATCATCTTCTGTCTTAACTTTTAAGATGACGGGTTCATTTGTTGAAATGGCACCATCAAATAAAGTTGTGCCCCCGACAAACTTAAGAGAATCCCCGGCAAGAGAGATGAAATTGTGTTTGGAATTATATGGGTTTATTGTAATTGAATGGGTGTGAATTCCGGTTTTAGTGAGTGTGCCATTTGTATATGTTTCATTAAGAGCAGATGTATCGAGCGAAAAAGCTAATCCTGCCGTTGATATTGATTTATCATCCACCACGAGTTCACCGCTCACATTGCTTGTTTTCCAGTTTGCTTTACTAACAAATCGCACCTTAGGCTGCTTGTGCAGGTCTTCAATAGAAGAATAGTTGTAGCCTGTTATAGATACATATTCGTATATGCCCGGTTTAAGAACAGATGGCGGCAAATCCTTATCGCACGAAATGAGTAATGCACTTAAAGCCAGAAAGCTGAAAATATAGAAGTGTTTTCTTTTCATAGGATTGGATAGGTCGGTTGATTATTGGGTCACGATGTTGAGTAATTCAATCGTGAAGATAAGCG
>JBIQMB010000339.1:0-4717 GCA_044463745.1 Chitinophagaceae bacterium
CCCGAGGACAAACCAACCACTCTGAAAAAGGGATTGCGTTTCGGGCGAATTGGCTTTAAATACATACCACATCACAAAGAACAAAGCGAAGTCGAAAATAGAACTCACCGGACCTACATACAGCATGAATTTACTGATGCCCGATGCGTCCCACTGGCGGGGTTTCTCTATAAAATCTTCATCTACATTATCCCACGGAATGGCGGTTTGTGAAATATCGTATAGCAGATTCTGAATCAACAGATGAGCGGGAAGCATCGGCAGAAATGGAAGGAATAAACTGGCTCCCAACACACTGAAAATATTTCCGAAATTACTACTGACGGTGATCTTGATATATTTGATAATATTGCCAAAGGTGGCACGGCCGTTCACCACTCCCTTGTACAAAACCGTCAGATCCTTTTCGAGCAGGATGATGTCGGCACTTTCCTTTGTGATGTCCACCGCTGTATCTACGCTGATTCCTACATCCGATTCTTTTAACGCTGCTGCATCATTGATTCCGTCGCCCATAAATCCGACCGTATGGCCTTTGTTTCTCAACGTATTTACCACGCGTACTTTTTGCAGCGGATTGAGTTTGGCAAATACAGTGATTTCATCAATCTGGGCGGCCAACTCTTCATCCGACAAATCATCCAGATCACTTCCGTTGATGACATGGCGAATATCAATCCCAACATCCCGGCTTATTTTTCGGGCTACGGTTTCATTATCGCCCGTCACTACCTTCACGGTCACGCCGGCTTTCTGTAGGTTCTCAATGGCAGGTCGGGCGGTAGGTTTGGCCGGATCGAGGAATCCGATGAAGCCTGCAAAGGTGAGATTATTTTCATCCTCCACAGCATAGTTGGGTGGATGGCTGCCCGGAAATTCGCGGATGGCTACAAGGATTATACGTGTTCCTTCCTCATTCATTTTCTGCGCCATGGCAAGCACCCTTTCTCTCATTTTTTCATCCATTGGTACCACCTCATCATTCTCTATGTGCAAGCTCCGGTCCTCACCCGGATCGAAAGCCTGAGAACACAAATTCAACATTTCTTCCACCGCTCCCTTGCAGATGAGTAAATGGCGGTCGTTATGCATTTTCAGTATGACAGACATCCGACGTCGCTCAAAATCAAAAGGTATTTCATCTATCTTGGTATAATGTTCATTTACTTTGAGATAATCATTAACTTCTACTCTTTCCAACACAGCCACATCCATCAGATTCCGCAATCCGGTTTGATGATAGCTGTTTAGATAGGCCCATTTCAGCACTTCGTCGTCTTCCACGCCGAGTACATTCAGGTGTTTTTCCAGAACAATTTTGTCCAGAGTAAGCGTCCCTGTTTTATCTGTACACAGCACATTCATCGCTCCGATATTCTGAATAGCATTCAGTTGTTTTACAATCACTTTTTCGCGGCTCATCTGTATGGCACCCTTGGCCAGATTTCCGGATACAATCATGGGAAGCATTTCAGGTGTAAGGCCCACCGCTACTGCAATGGCAAAAAGAAGCGCTTCCATCCAGTCGTTTTTCAGGAGACCGTTTATAACAAAAATCAGTGGCACAATA
Organism: Chitinophagaceae bacterium; assembly: GCA_044463745.1. Lineage (GTDB taxonomy): Bacteria > Bacteroidota > Bacteroidia > Chitinophagales > Chitinophagaceae > Ginsengibacter. The sequence continues at coordinate 1,571 of JBIQMB010000339.1, forward strand.
ACGAGCATAAAACGGATCAGCAGAATGCTAACCTTATTCACTCCTTTATCAAAACTGGTTTCAGGTCGCTTACCCGAAATTTTCTTACTGATGTTGCCAAAATAAGTTCGGTTGCCTGTGTGCACAATCACTGCTCTGGCGGCACCGCTGACAACATTGGTCCCCATGAAGCAAATATTAGAAAGGTCGGTTACCTGGCGGTTTTCTGCATCCGGTATTGGGTGAAATGTTTTTTCTACCGGAAGGGATTCGCCGGTCAACACACTTTCACTTACAAACAAATCGGTACTGGAAATGATGCGACAATCGGCAGGAATCATATCACCTGCCGCTAATTGGATGATGTCTCCCGGCACCAGTTGCGACATCGGGATTTCTGTTGGTGGTTCCGATGACCGGATAACGGCGGCTGTGGTTTGAACCATACTTTTCAACTGCTCCGCTTCCTTGTTGCTCCGATATTCCTGCACAAAACGAAGTAAGGCGCTGATCACCACCATCACGCCCACCACCGTTACCGTCATATAATCTTTTTCGCCTGATGTGGCAAGCAAAACATCTATCACATAAGACACCACAGCAATGACGATGAGAATCAGAATAAAGGGATTGATAAAGGCATGAAACAATTGAATCAACCATGCCGGTGCTTTCTGTTGCTGGATCTCATTTTTCCCAATCTTTATTAGCCGCTCTTCGGCCTGCTTGCGGCTTAATCCGTCTTGACTGCTTTCCAACGCATGAAGAGTAGCGTCGGTTTCCCGAGCTGAAATGTCTTTAATATTGTAAAGCACGATGTTTAATTTATCTTTTTCGAAGAAATGGAATGACGGCTAAATATAAACCTTTCGGATGAAGGTGCAGCTTAATTCTTCTGCAATTGGATTTAAGAAGTATTACATTTATAGCCGCAAAACGATTTATGATGAAATCTACCAATCGCGTACTTTCTATTGATATCATGCGCGGACTAACGCTTTTTCTGATGCTCTTTGTAAACGACCTTTATGTTCCCGGTGTGCCCGCATGGATGGTTCATACAGAAGCTGATTTTGATGGTATGGGATTGGCCGACTGGGTGTTTCCCGGATTCTTGTTCATGGTTGGATTGTCGATTCCCTACGCCGTTTCGGCAAGAAGAAAAAGAAATGAAACGGTCGGGGAAATTTTGTTCCATATTCTTGTGCGGTCGCTGAGTTTGATTATAATCGGTGTGCTTATTTTAAATGGCGGAAGTTTAAATCCGGAGCTTACCGGCATGCCAAAGTTGTTGTGGCTGACGTTGTTATATGTGGCCGTGTTTTTAGTTTGGAATGATTATCCTAAGAAGTCGGGCCATGCACTGTGGTTCAGAGTAATGCAGGCGATCGGGATTATGAGTTTGATTTATCTCGCGTTTATTTTTCGGTCAGGAACGATAGAAGACCCCGGGTGGATGGATACCGGATGGTGGGGTATTTTGGGATTGATTGGTTGGGGATATTTAACGGCTGCTTTGGTGTACATGGCTGTATCCGGCAGGTTGACGGGCGTTGTGGCTGTCTGGTTCGTTTTTGTTTTGCTCAATATTTTAACCTCGGGGAATCTGTTGCAGTTTAATGGTATCACGAAAAAAATATTTGGAATAGTTCTGACAGGCAATGTGCCTTCTATTGTGCTGGGCGGATTGATTACGGGTTTGATTATCCGAAAATTGGCCGAAGAGAAACGAAAGTTAATTTTGGTTTTAATTGCAATGGGCGTTTTGTGTATTGTTTTTGGTTTTATTCTGCGTAATTGGTTTATTATTTCGAAGATTCATGCTACGCCGAGCTGGGGTATGCTTTGCAATGGAATCAGCTTGCTGATACTGGCTTCGGTTTATTATGTTACCGATATTCGCCTGCAGAGCCGCTGGGCCTATTTGTTTAACATTGCCGGCAGGAATTCGCTGACCACTTATCTGGCGCCGGATCTGATTTATTTCGCCTGTTGGGGATTCGGCATACCACTCTTCTTTTATAAGCAGGTTGGAAATATGCCTTTGGCCGTTGGTGGTTCGATAGTGTGGGCGCTGGCTATGGTGTTTTTTGCACATGGATTGTCCAGGATAGGAATAAAGTTGAAGTTGTGATGATGGCATTGTTAGTTGGACAGGGAGTCTCTTTTTAATACTTGAAAAATGTTTCACGCTAAAGTTAGTAAACTGAGAAAAATAAGGTATCGTCAATGAATGCATTCTTGCTCGCTCTCAATTCAAAATTATTTTGCGATCGTAGCGCTCTTGGCGTGAGGTTTTTTTCCAACTGGTGGGAATTAGCATCATTTTTTTAGTAACGACTCGGACACAGGTTGGGAGACCTGCGCCAGAGGGAAACGTGTTTCGCGCAAAAGGAAATGTATCACGCAACGACGCAAAGACCGCAAAGGGATTTTTCTGACGGAAAATAAAGTACACCAAAGAATTGATTGTGGCTCCTCAATGCAAAATTGTTTGGTGATCGTCGCGGTCTAGGCGTGAGATTTTTTTCAACTTGTGGGAATTTGCATATTTTTTAGTAACGACAAGGTCACAGGTCGGGAAACCTGCGCCAGGGGGGAAACGTGTTTCGCGCAAAAGGAAATGTATCACGCAACGACGAAAAGACCGCAAAGGATTTTTCTGGCGAAAAATAAAGTACGCCAAAGAATGTACTCTGACTTTCAATGTAAATTTATTAGCGACCGTAACGGTCTTAGCGTGAGTATTTTTTCCCAATTGGTGGGAATTTGCATCATTTTTTAGTAACGACAAGGACACAGGTCGGCAGACCTGCGCCAGGGGGAGCATCTACTACTAAAGACCTTTTCACCCTTAAATTATCAACCGCACTCCTCCCAGATCCTGGACGGCGTGGGGGAAATGATCTCCGGGGGAGCCGATGAACATAAAGTTTTTAGGTATCTTCCAGTCTTTACTCAGTTTATCAATCATCTCGGGACCAAAAGTTCCTTTGATTTCAATAAACTCAATACGCAGATCGGGATATGCACGGTCCAACGCTTCAAAATCGCGGATGAATGTTTCAGACAAATGCTGCTCTTCTTCCAGTACCGCCACTATTTTCAGCAACTGAGTTATCTCATTTTCCTTTACATAAATAATCACTTTGTTAAGCGTAGCAATGT
>JBIQMB010000340.1:0-4717 GCA_044463745.1 Chitinophagaceae bacterium
GGCTACGCAATTTTCCATTGCATAGCCCTAAATAAATCTATTAGCAGAACCTACCCTTTGCTATTCAGACAAAGTGAAATAAATACCGCCATGAACATTTAAACTGTTCATATCTTTAAAGTCGAATTTTTTATATGGCGCATAATCATAGTTTCCACCCAGGTCAATGCCCCATCCACCTGATTTAGTAAATGGAATCTTTACACCAATTCCGGCTTGCGCCCGAAATCCGGTACTGCTTGTGGAGTTAGCAAACTGACCAAGGTACTGGTCGTAATTAATGAGATTCAAACCTGCTGCCAGGGAAACATATGGCGAAACTGCCGATTTCAGAGGCCGGTATTCCAACCTGGCCATAATAGGAATTGTTTGAATTGAATTGGTCAACACGGCCGATATCTGTTGCGATTTACCATAGTTATAAACTTCACGGTCATATCTCTGATAGTAATCCTGCCATGCTACTCCCAATCCCAGACTAATCATGGGGTTAATCCGATACATTAAATTACCGGTAAACCCACGTGGTGATGCATCATTTACTAAATCTTTACTGAACTCACCGGTCGGAAAACTATAATTGTAATTCAGGTTCAGACTCAGATTAGACTCTTGAGATTTTGCAGTAAGCCCAAACATCATCATGATGCAAAGGCTGATAAATATTTTGTATTTCATCTTCATTCAATTTTTAATGGTTTTTCAAATAAGGTGACTGATCAAACAATGCCTTTACCTGAGATGCAGCAGCGTCGGCATTATAAATACCGGAACCACGAATAAGGCCGGTCCAGATAACACTCAGTTTTTTATCTTTATCTGCATTTTTAAGATCTACCATATCTACACTAACAGCACCTTCCTTGATGTTGTACACCGCGTAAGAATACGGCAGGTAATAACCATAGCCGGGATAACCCCAATAATAAGGATCCCAATAGTAACTGTAACTATCCCAATAAGATCCATAGCTGATGACACCGGTACGCGTTGAAACAATCCTGTTTACAGTCAGGCCAAGATCAGGATTGGCTTCTTTGGATACAAGCGTAAAACCATGAGACTGCATCTGATCCTTAACAGCAGCAATATAAGCAGCGTCAGCATCATTCAACTGCTTACTGGCCTCACCATTCTGAATTAATGCTGCCGAATCAGAAATACTGAAGGTGGTATAATTACTGAATTGAATAGTAGAATCATGATCTGTAATGTATATCCTCGACTCTTCCGCAGTCATATGATCCAATGGATCCTTTCTGCATCCTGTAGCCACTGCTATGAATGTAGTTAACATAAGTAGGGCACGAAACGTTTTCATAGACTTTAAGTTTAAAATTGTTATTTAATGTTTTATAATTGCGATTTCTAATTCATCTTTCCTCAAAATAGATGCCCACGAGAAGTTACAGGTCATAACACTGACTTAAAATTTGAGATAAGAATGATTTTTTAGTTTTCGTTAGCAATCCGATGGAATAAGAAATCCAGGCAGAGGTTAAAAGTCGGGCTTATTTTATTTAATGAAGGGATGGTCGGAATCGGGGCGTTAGGGATGGCTCAAAAAAAAGAGGTTCGAAAAATTTCGAACCTCTTGATAATAGTTAACTCGCGTTACTATTCTCTGGGAGTCTCTTTTTCATCCGGTGCTTCCTTCCAGTCTCCAATGGTACCATTCTGATCAATATATTGGCTTTCTTTCAATTTTACAACCTCACCTTGCGGGCCTTTTACGGTTCCGTCAGATTTCACGGTAGTTCCATTTTTTAATGTAGCGTCCTCCAGCATTTCTGTCTTTTCGCCATTGGTTACAACCCACATTTTACTGTCTTTCATCACATACACGATCTTTTTTTCCTGAGTCGGAACAGTGTCTTTTGTAGGAGGTGTTGTTTGCGCGAAGGTGGTAAGCGAAAACGCGATAGCCACCATGGATAAGATTAAACTTTTCATGTTTTCTGTTTTAGGGTTACGAAATTTGATTTGCTTATAATAAGGCCAAAACCATACCAATAAATTCAAAAACTCGTTTTTTCGAAAGCGAAATCACACGCAAAAAAATGCCGCAACCCGCCACTGTAGCGGATTACAAAAGATTATTAAAACACCCATCATGCGATAGCCTGACGAATAAGATCAGTTTGAAAACGGCCGGTTAAATTCTATAATCAGCGCATCCGATCATTTTATATAACATATTTACATAATAACACAGGTCGGGTTTTCTTGCTGATCCGACTTTCTTAAAGGGACTAAAAAAAAGATTTGACGATGGGTCTCCGAACAATTAGAATATTCAGAAAAAGAATTCCCCGGTCGCAGTTGCTGAACAACACATCTTTCCTGACTTTATGCATCTCTATTTTAAAAAAGATAATTGAGGCTAAATCTTATTAATAAAGCAATGACCAATATGATTTTCGGTGCGCTGTTACTCCATTTTTAGTAGGAGACAGCTTAATTTTTATTCAATTCCTGACGAACCCTTAGAATAAACAAATTACAGCCCCGATAATACAACCGGGGCTGCAAACTTACAGACACAACAACAAATAATTTATAATGGCTATTGAGCGATTATCAACTCATCAAAACGGCAGGTCATCTGCGCCGGTTTCATGCTCAATTGGCTCAGCAGCAGCTTCTCTGCCTCCGGCTGATTCTGACTGTTGATACGAAGAACCGGATTGGGATTCGGGACGTCCGCCTACCAACTGAATTTCGCGTACGCGCAAACGCAGGCTGGCTCCCGGTTCACCATCCTGGCGCTTGTAAGCATCTACATCAGGTGCTCCTTCTACATATACTGTTTGCCCTTTTACCAGATACGGGGCTATCCCCAACCTGTCTGTCCAGTAAGCACACTCAACCCAGATGGTTCTTTCCTGCTGAACGCCGGCTGAGGTCTTAAATCTTTCAGTATGAGCAACACTAAAATTAATGACATTTCTGCCATTTACCTCTTTGGTTACGCAGTCGCGACCAAGATTCCCTATTACTTGTAACTTAATCATAATTCAAAATTTAGTTGTGAATTTGTAAATATAACTTAATCCTCCGGGTTGATTTTCTCTTGTGGACAACTTTATCTTTTTAATTCATTTTACGCTTTAATGAAGAAATTTCCTCCTGTAAATTACTGACCAGGTTTACGAGCGAATCTACATCCCATCTTTGATGATCGGCTACTTTATGAATAACCGCCTTGGCTTCCCACAACTCTAAAATATCTGACTTATCAACCTGATACGGTTGGTAGGAAGGATTGTCGCTTACCAGTGTTACCCGGGCATTGGCCCGGTTACTCTTCACTACTCTTTTATACACAATCCCCTCGCTCGTTGTCACCACAATGCATGGCGTATTGCTCTTCATCATATCTACCTTATCCACCTTCTCCCCTACTATTACGCTACCGCTTGGTGTTGGCAGCATGCTATCTCCTATGATTTCAAATGCACGCATATTGGCTCCGCGCAGCATGGGCAGGGTGAATGTATTCAGTTCATCAATAAACTCTTCGTCGGCATACCCGGCCAGATATCCTGCCGCGGCCTTAACCGGAACAAAATGAATGAGGTTGCGATCCACATTCATCATTTTCATCTGCCTTCTCTTGCTCAAATAATCAGAACCTTTTACCTCACTTACATCCTGCAGCAAAAGTTCGTCGAGCGTCATCTTAAACATTTCGCTGATCGTTTGCAGCACGTCCAATCTGGGTTCAGCCCTTTCTTCTTCATAGGCGCCTACCAGTGATCTTTTGATACCCAGTTTGGATGCGAACTCTTCCTGTGTCCACCCTCTTAATTTGCGTAAGTATTTAAGATTTTTTCCGGCTTGTGACATAATAACTAATTTTATTAGAACGAAAATACTAAGTCTTTTAGTTATGGCAAAATTTATTTTTTTGTATTTAAAAGATGTTAGCTTCCATTGAAACCGGTCTTAAAATATATAGCCTGCTTTTCAAGAAAATAATTCTCCCTAAAATCATCTTACAAATCTTTAACTACCTTGCGATCATTCATGAAATACTACATTATAGCAGGAGAAGCGTCGGGAGATTTACACGGAAGCAATCTGATTAAATCCCTTATTAAATCGGATCAGCAGGCAAACATCCGCTGCTGGGGCGGCGACCGGATGGAGGAAGCCGGAGGCAAGGTTGTAAAACATATCCGCGAACTGGCGTTTATGGGTTTTGCAGAAGTGATAAAAAACCTGCCCGCTATATTTAAAAACATCCGGTTTTGTAAAGAAGATATTTTGTCCTTTAAGCCCGACGTACTCATCCTGATCGATTATCCTGGTTTCAATTTGCGTATTGCCAAGTGGGCACATCAGCAAAAATTAAAAATCGTTTATTATATCTCTCCACAAATCTGGGCGTGGAAGGAAAGCAGGATAAAACAAATCAAAAAGAACGTGGATAAAATGCTCGTGATTTTCCCGTTCGAAAAAACATTTTATGAAAAATGGAATTATGAAGTAGAATACGTAGGCCATCCGCTGGTTCCGGTCATCGACGAATATGTTCGTACACATCCTGCCGAAAAAAAAGGTAAAACAATCGCTCTACTGCCCGGTAGCCGAAAGCAAGAAATCAGGGCGAAGTTGCCCATCATGTTATCAGCCACCAAAAATTTTCCGGATTACACCTTCTATATAGCCGAAGCACCCTCCATCGACGTTTCTTTTTATAAGGAATTTATAT
>JBIQMB010000341.1:0-4711 GCA_044463745.1 Chitinophagaceae bacterium
CCGATGTTTTTTATATTGATAAGCATTTTATACACGAGGTTACCAGTCCACAGGCTTTTGCAGGACTTAAGGAAAGAGGTATTCCTGTGGCTCGTACAGATAAAACCGTAGCTACTGCCGATCATAATGTACCTACTATTCATCAGGAGTTACCTATTCGTGAGGAGCTTTCGAGAAGACAGGTAGCCAAGCTTACGGAAAACTGTGCAGAATTTGGAGTAGAACTGTATGGACTTGGTCATCCCTATCAGGGAATTGTTCATGTCATCGGTCCTGAATTGGGTATTACACAGCCTGGCATGACCATCGTGTGTGGCGATAGCCATACAAGCACGCATGGCGCGTTTGGAGCCATCGGCTTTGGTATCGGAACCAGCGAAGTAGAAATGGTTTTGGCCACCCAGTGCATTATGCAGAGCAAGCCCAAGGCTATGCGTATTAATATAGAAGGCAAGCTGAATAAAGGTGTGGTGAGCAAAGACATTATTTTGCACATCATCAGCAAAATAACAGCGAGTGGAGGTACGGGATATTTCGTAGAATATGCAGGTTCAGCTATTCGTGACTTATCGATGGAAGCAAGAATGACCATTTGCAACATGAGCATTGAAATGGGTGCAAGGGGAGGAATGATAGCTCCGGACGAAACCACTTTCGCGTACATGAAAGGGCGAAAGTTTGCACCAACGGGCGAAGAATGGGAAAGGAAACTTGAAGAATGGAGAAGGTTGCCATCAGACGCTGACGCCGTTTTCGATTACGAATTACATATTGATGCTGCAGATATTCAGCCCATGATAACCTACGGTACCAATCCCGGACAGGGTATTCCGATAACGGGAACAGTTCCGGATCCAAAATCCGTTGAGGATGAAAGTGACAGGCATGGTTTGGAAAAAGCTTTAAATTATATGGGTTTGCAAGGTGGAATGTCGCTCCTGGGTATGCCGGTTCAGAATGTATTCATAGGAAGTTGCACCAATTCAAGAATTGAAGATTTCCGAATGATGGCGTCCATTATCAAGGGAAAGAAAAAAAGCCCCGATGTGAAGGTAATGGTTGTGCCGGGCTCACAGCAGGTTGCCAAGCAAATTTATGATGAAGGGCTGGATAAAATTTTTGTGGACGCAGGATTTGCTATTCGTCAACCCGGTTGCAGTGCATGTTTGGGTATGAATGAAGACAAGGTGCCTGCCGGAGAGTATTGTGTTTCTACCAGTAACAGAAATTTTGAAGGAAGACAAGGACCGAGCGCCCGCACTTTGTTAGCGAGTCCGCTTACTGCTGCTGCAGTTGCCCTGACCGGAAAGATTACCGATGTAAGAGAAATACTAAATTAAAACTGGCCAATTATTATCATGAATTCAAAAGCTTTATCTATTATAACTTCCACAGCAGTGACACTTGACGTAGAAAATGTGGATACAGATCAGATTATACCAGCACGATTTCTGAAGGCTACGAACAGAGAGGGGTTTGGAAAAAACCTTTTCAGAGACTGGAGGTATTTTGATAACGACGAAAACAAACCTAAGAAAGATTTCGTACTCAACGACCCGACCTATACAGGCAGGATACTTGTTGCCGGTAAAAATTTCGGTTGCGGATCCTCGCGCGAACATGCAGCCTGGGCTATCAAAGATTATGGATTTGATGTGGTGGTCAGCAGTTTTTTTGCAGACATTTTCCGTAATAATGCACTGAATAATTTTCTGGTTCCCGTTAAGGTGTCGCCCGAATTTCTGCACAGGGTTTTTGATGCCGTTAAGAAAGATCCTTCAACCATTATAACCGTCAACATTGAAGAACAAACTATTTCGATGGGACAAAGATCTGAACATTTTGAAATCAGCGCATATAAGAAGACCTGTCTTTTGAATGGTTACGATGATATTGATTATTTATTAAGCAAAAAGGAGAAGATAGAAGCATTTGCTGAAAAATTGTAAATTAAAAAATCCCTTGGAGACGAAATTTTTATTGGAAGTTGAGGGCCTGACAAAAAGGGGAACAGGTAAATTTATTCTGAAAGATATTTCGTTTAAAATAGGCCGGGGCGAGTGCTTTGCTATAACCGGTAATGTAGAGAGTGGTAAAAGCACGCTGCTGAAATGTATTCAGCAGTATAAGTATTTTCCGGGTGTTATTGATTTTAAGAAAGGAGGTGCGCCTGAGGTTCGTTACATATCTCAGCAGCATATATTCAGCAATTTATCCGGCGTTAATAATTTTTATTATCAACAGAGATTTAATGCCACTGAAGCCGGAGATGCCCGAACCGTGATTCAGGAAATGACCAATTCCGGAGGGGATGACGAGGCAGCCACAGAAGCGCTTGAATTATTGCGAATCGGTTATTTAAAAGATACGCCACTCATTCAACTGAGCAACGGAGAGCATAAGAGGTACCAGATAGCGGAGGCACTATACGGAAACGCCGAATGGCTTTTGTTGGATGATCCCTTCACGGGATTGGATGTGGCATCCCGGACCATGCTTGAAGAAGTTATCACATCACTTATTCGTAAGGGAATTCACATTCTGATTACGACTCGTGGTGCCATTCCTTCCTTTGTTACGCATGTTTTGTTGCTTAATGATGGCATGTTGGCGGGTGTATTTACAAAGGAGAATTTTGAAAAAACAGGATGGTCAAAGTCAAAAAAAGAACCGGCAATTTTCGACTATCCTGCTTTATTAAAAGAAGATGTTGCTGACGATTTTGATTTTGCGGTGAGGATGGAAGATGTGCAGATAACATATCACGATAAGAAGATTCTTTCCGGTGTTGATTGGGAAATAAGAAAAGGAGAAAAATGGTCTGTATCCGGACCGAACGGATCAGGAAAATCGACGCTCCTGAGCTTAATCACCGGCGATAACCCGCAGGCTTTTGCAAACGATATTTATCTTTTTGACAGGAAACGCGGTACCGGAGAAACCATTTGGGAAATCAAAAGAAGAATTGGGTATGTATCTCCTGAGCTTCACCATCATTTTGATAAGTCATTCAGCGTGCACGATGTGGTGGCATCAGGGATATTTGATACGATAGGCCTTTTCAGAAAATTGACGAATGAACAAGCGTGCGCGGTAAAAGAAATGCTTTTATCCTTCCATCTCGAAGAGTACGCGAATAAACCTTTCGGTTCGTTGTCATTTGGCACGCAAAGATGGGTGTTGCTGGCCAGAGCCGTGATCAAAAATCCACCGCTGTTGGTGCTTGATGAACCTTGCCAGGGGTTGGATGATGACCTGCGCAGGGAGTTCGTTTCATTCATCGACAATCTTTGTGCAGATACGAATCGCACATTAATTTACGTAACCCATGTAGATGAAGAAATACCGTGGTGTGTAACGCATCAATTGATATTAGACAAAGGACAAATTAAAGAAAAAATAAACAATGGAAAAGAACATCACAGTGATAGCAGGCGACGGCATCGGGCCTGAAGTGACCGGCGAAGCGCTAAAGGTTTTGAATGCGGTGGCATCTAAATTCAAGCATCAGTTTAATTATAGCCACGAATTGATGGGTGCTATCGCTATTGATCAGACGGGTGTACCCTTGCCGGAAAAAACGATTGACAGTGCGCTCAATTCTGACGCTGTGTTGTTGGGGGCAATAGGAGATCCAAAATATGATAATGACCCTTCGGCACCGGTAAGGCCTGAACAAGGATTGCTTCTGCTTCGCAAGTCGCTCAATCTGTTTGCCAACATCCGGCCGGTAAAGACTTACCCGGCTCTGCAGCATCTTTGTCCTTTAAAACCCGACAACGCTGAAAACACAGACCTGGTTATATACCGCGAACTGACCGGAGGTATTTATTTTGGCGAAAAAAAATTGAGCGAGGATGGGCTGACGGCTTCGGATAGCTGCACTTACCAACGCTTCGAGATTGAGCGAATTGCACGCCTTGCATTTAATGCAGCCATGCAACGGAGAAAACGTCTCACGCTGGTGGATAAAGCCAATGTGCTCGAAACTTCGCGACTATGGCGAAAGGTGGTAAAAGAGATTCAGGCCGAGTTTCCTGAAGTGGAGGTGAGTTATATGTTTGTTGATAACGCAGCCATGCAACTGATTATGAATCCGCGCCAGTTTGATGTGGTGCTAACCGAAAATATGTTTGGCGATATTTTGAGCGATGAAGCCAGTATGATCAGCGGATCGCTTGGGTTACTGCCATCCGCATCTATCGGCGAAAAAGCACTTTTTGAACCCATTCATGGTTCTTATCCGCAGGCTGCCGGAAAGGATATTGCCAATCCGTTGGGAGCTATTTTATCCGTAGCCATGATGCTGGATCACTTTGAACTACATACGGAGGCAGGACATGTGCGTAAAGCCGTGGACTGGACACTGGAAAATGGTTTTGTAACGCGCGATATTGATCCGGTAAATTCTTACGCCACATCAACGGTTGGTGATCTGATTGCAGATTACATCATCAACGAAATGGCCGGAATCATCAATAAGAAAAATTTAAAACTCGGTAAAACAACCATTATTTAATCATTGTAATTGTGAAAGAAAAAAGCAAATACTTTTCTTTCTTAAACTAAAAATAAAAAAAGTTCTTTGAAATAAAAAAACAATTGTACGTTTGCCGCACATCAATCTCTGATATGATTACAGGCAAACATATAATTGACAGCATCAATCGCATAGCAGTGATTATTATTGCTATTGTCATTATTGTGCCTA
>JBIQMB010000342.1:0-4699 GCA_044463745.1 Chitinophagaceae bacterium
ATCATTCCCTTATACGTGAAAAGGAAGCCCCATCCCTCACATCTTCCTAAATGCCCATTTTGCCATTTCTTTCAGGGTCACCTTCTTCCCGTAAAGCAAAATACCGGTCCGGTAAATTTTGGCGGCAAGCCAGGTAGTAAAAACAAAACCCACGGCCAGCACACCCATCGAAACCAGCAACTCCCACATCGGAACATTACCACTTGGCAGCCGGGCCATCATCACTATGGGCGAAGAAAACGGAATCATACTACCCCACACAGCTAATTGCGAATTCGGATTATTAATGGCAGCAGCCATTACAATAAACGACAGAATGATCGGCATAGTAATAGGCAGGGTCAAAGCCTGTGCCTCCTGTGGATCTTCGTTCACCACACTGCCTACAGCAGCAAACATGGAAGCATAAAATAAATATCCGCCTAAAAAGTAAAAAAGAAATGCCGGCAGAATCGTCCCCCACCCTGCCGAAAGAAATAACTCCCTGGCTTCCATAAACTGCATAGCCGAAGATTGGTTGCCGGAAGACAAAGCCTGTTGCAATTCGGAGGAATTCCCCAAGGTACCGGGATCGAGTAAAACACCAGTAGCTACCGCAAAAACAAGGATTAAAATTAACCAGATCAAAAGTTGGGTAAGCCCAACTGCCGCAATCCCTACAATCTTACCTATCATCAATTGAAATGGCCTTACCGAACTGATGATTACCTCAGCTATACGGTTGGTTTTTTCCTCCATCACACCCCGCATCACCGAAGCACCATAGATAAGCAGAACCAGATAAATCAGCATGCCGCTGCCAAAACCAATAATATAGGAAAGACCCGCATTGGAGGCCTCTGTTTTGGCTCCCTGTTTCACCACCGGGTTAAATTTGTAAGTCTTGGCCGGATTGGCTTTATTAATAGAATCGAGCAAGGCCTTGTCTATATGATGATCAAGCAAAGCCTGATTCCGAAAAGCAGTATTGATCGCATCCCTGATTTTTTCTTCCGTCATGATGCTCAACTGCTTGGCCGAAACAAGCTTGATAGAATCCTGGCCTGTGGCATAATCAGACGGAATAATCAGCAACGCATTGAACCCTTTTTGTTCAAAATTATCTTCGGTAATACCGGGCTCAAAATCATAAACAATTTTCTTGTCACTTTGACCTGATGATTGAAAAACTCCGCTTCCATCCTTTACGGCTATACGTTGAATTTCGTCTGAATTCATGCTCAGATATACACTACCCACCATAAACAGGATAAACACAAGCGGCAGTAAAATAGTAGAGAGAATAAAGGAGCGGTTTCGCACCCTGGTGATGTACTCTCTCTTAATAACCAGTGCTATCTTTTTATTCATGATATGTCATTAAACGATGTCGGAAAATGCAGGCGCGGATCTGATCTCTGCCACCTGCCTGATAAATATTTCATTGAGAGTGGGCAGCACCTCATTAAAAGAGTGAACCGCTACATTATGATCCAGAAAATCTCTCAAAACTTCATTGGTAGAAACATCATCCTTAATTTTTATACTCAGAATATCACCTTTCAGTTCCAGGCTGTCAAATTTATTACTCGCAAAGGACATGTATGAACCGGGATCAACACCCACCTGAAAAATATGTTCTTTGAAATCATTTTTAATCTGTTTCAGATCGCCGTCCAATATTTTCTTTCCTTTATTCACTAACACGATCTTGTTGCATATTTCTTCTACCTGCTCCATACGATGGGTACTGAAAATAATGGTGGTTCCTTCACGGCTCAATCTGAATATTTCATTCTTAATCAAGTTGGAATTGATGGGATCAAGCCCACTAAAAGGCTCATCCAAAATCAGCAGGGGGGGCGCATGTAACACCGTGATTACAAACTGCAATTTCTGACTCATCCCCTTACTCAGATCATCAACTTTTTTGTTCCACCAGTTTTGCATTTCGAATTTCTCAAACCAGTATTTGATCTCCCTCATCGCATCTTTTTTCGCCATCCCTTTCAGCATTCCCAGATAGAGTGCCTGCTCCCCTATTTTCATCTTTTTGTACAGCCCTCTTTCTTCGGGCATATAGCCGATCTTATACACGTCTTTTAAGGGTTCAAAAGGGCGACCGCCAAAAAATATTTCTCCTTCATCCGGATAAATTATACCGGTAATCATTCTTAATAAGGTAGTCTTACCGGCACCATTGGGGCCCAGTAATCCGAAGATATTTCCTTCACTGATCGAAAAACTGACATCATCCACCGCTTTATGATTGGCATAATATTTCTTAAGGTTTTTTATTTGAAGAATGTCCATATTACGCTTTGCAGTTTAGGATGAGTAATGAAGATATAATGAAGAAATAATATCCGCCATCATAGGCGAATGCATCTCAAAAATTACACAAAATGCGGTCGTTTTAAAAAGGCAGATCGTCGCCGGCGATGGCATCATTGTAATTGTCTGATGCAGGCAAATCTGAAAACCCGGGTTCTTCTGCAACCTGCGTGTTTACAGCATGCTCAACCCTCCACGCTTCCAGATTATTGAAGTAAGAAACCTGTCCGTTCTTTTCCCATTTGCTTCCACGTATATTAAAATGTACCCGAATCTGATCGCCCTCATTAAACTTTTCAATCAAATCGGTACGATCCTGAGTACACTGAAATTTAATATAGTTCGTGATGGTTTTACCCTGTATATCTTTGTTGTTTTCTACTACAAATTCTCTTACTTTAAAGGTAGCTGTTCGTTGAATCGTATCAAACTTTTCGTACAATACGCCTGTTAGCTCATAATTCATGAAATATCGTTTTTGTTATTTAAAGATTACGGCAAAGAAAGTAAGAAATGGGAATACAAAATTTTTTTTTACACATTTTAGCATAATGACAAATTGTAAAAATCCATTTTTATCCGATACAGGCATTTGTAAAAAAAGTGATCGAAAAATTCCTTATATTTCCTCAAAATCAATAGGGGGAATGGTTTGAAAGTGTATAAAATAATCTAAAAAAAAATTATCAATCTGTTGAAAGTTCATAATGGTATATTTCTGAAATAAACAAACAATAAAAAGTTTTTTTTTCAACAAATTCTTTTGATATTCGCCTAAATGCTGAACGATTTTTTTATAACTGGTGGTTCGAAAAAAAATCTGTATCAACTCCCCAAATATTATTGAGTAACAATAAAAGTTGTGCTTAAACAAATGAATGATGCTTGCGAAAAAGTCTGGGCAAATTGTCTTTCCATTATAAAAGACATCGTAGAATGGCAGCATTACAAAACCTGGTTTGAACCGATAAAACCGGTCGCTCTCGAGGGTAAAGTATTGATCATTCAGGTACCCAGTCAGTTTTTTTATGAATACATTGAAGAACATTATGTGAACTTATTGGCCAAGACTCTTAAAAGAGAATTAGGACGGGAGGCGAGACTTGAATACCGAATCATGGTGGACAGTGGCAACAGCCGAAACAAGCCGGTTACCATGGACGTGCCTACACAGGGTTTCAAACAATATGGCAATAATGAAATGGACTTTCCGCTCATTATGAACAGCCAGTTAAAAAATCCATTTGTTATTCCGGGGCTTAAGAAAATGCAGATTGATCCGCAGCTTAATCCTGCTTATGTCTTTGATAACTTCGTAGAGGGAAGCTGTAATCGCGTAGCGCGGCGAGCCGGCAAAACCGTGGCCGAAAAACCGGGTGCTACTTCATTCAACCCCTTACTAATATATGGTAATGGCGGATTGGGCAAAACACACCTTGCACAGGCCATAGGCAATGAAGTAAAAAAGATGCATCCGAACAAGGTGGTGCTATACGTCAGTTCCGAAAAATTTATCAACCAATTTGTAGATCATAGCCGCAACAATGCTATCAATGATTTCATACATTTTTATCAATTGATTGATGTACTGGTTATAGATGATGTTCAGTTTTTTAGTCGTGCCGAAAAATCACAGGATGCTCTGTTCGCTATTTTTAATCATCTGCACCAAAGTGGTAAACAACTGATCTTAACTTCTGACAAACCACCCAAAGATCTGGAAGGCGTTCAGGAAAGACTGCTAAGCCGCTTCAGATGGGGACTTAGCACCGATCTTCAAATTCCTGATTTTGAAACCAGAATTGAGATTCTGGAAAGAAAAATCAAGAACGACGGCATGGAAATGCCCAGGGAAGTGGTGAAATACATAGCCTACAACATACAGAATAATGTGAGAGAGCTGGAGGGCGCACGGATTAGTTTGCTTGCACAGTCATCCCTCAATAAGAGAGACATTGACATGGAGCTGGCTAAGAAAGTACTGCGCAACTTTGTCAAAACATCTTCAAAAGAAATCACGATTGATATCATTCAAAAAATGGTGTGCGAATACTTTGCGGTTCCATATGACAAGCTATTACAAAAAACACGCAAACGCGAAATTGTACAGGCCCGACAGATAACGATGTATCTGGCCAAGGCATTCACCAAAAATTCATTAAAAACGATTGGCGAACATTTTGGGGGCAGGGATCATACTACGGTTATTCACAGTTGCAAAACCGTAAAAGACCTGATGGATACAGATACGTATTTCAAAGAAAGCGTGATGGAGCTTCAGCACAAGGTGCAGTTGGCGAGTATATAATCCCCCACTGTCACCAGAGCCTTATAATAAACCGCTATCGAAAGTATTAGAATGGTTTTTATTGTAACTTTGGCTCAA
>JBIQMB010000343.1:0-4675 GCA_044463745.1 Chitinophagaceae bacterium
TATCATTTTTCGCCAGAAAAATCCTTTGCGTCCTTTGCGCTCTTTGCGTGAAAAACCTCTTTATGCGTGAAAAGAAACCTCACGCCAAGAACGCGACAACCGCAGGTAAATCAAACAAGGAGGATTCATGCACTATAAAAGCATTATTTCCAAATCCGGTTACAAACCGGACGTATTTTGATGGATTCAAGTGGCCCAATTGCGTTGGAACACTTGAACCAGCACGGTGAAAAGAAGCCTCACGCCAGGATCGCGACGACCCGCAGCTAAATCAAGTACCTAACCTAATCATTTAACCGAAAGATATATTCATTTCTTTTTCGTTCTTTGCAGCAGCATGACTCCACCCAAACATATCCGCACCTTCCTTTTTGGCCAGCATCTGGCGGATGGTATGCGGGTAACCCTTTCCATCATTGCACCGGCACTGACGGGTGCCATGACAGGACATTTCGCAGCAGGCATGGCTGCCTCTCTGGGAGCGTTGTGTGTTAGTATATCTGATGCTCCCGGGCCTATCAGGCATAAACGGACCGGCATGCTTTATTGTCTCTTGTTTGTGGTGATAATGGCTCTCGCAACCGGACTTCTCAATCATTATCCTTTTTGGATGGGCGTCCTTATAGCCGGATCGGTCTTCTTTTTTTCCATGTTTAATGTTTTTGGCAGCCGGGCGGCATCGGTTGGTACAGGAGCTTTACTGGTGATGATACTAAGGATGCCTGATCTAACCACGCCGGCTGAAGTATTTGCAGATAGCTTTTATATACTCTTAGGTGGCCTATGGTATATCGTTATCGCTATGACAAGCCACTTTATCCGCCCCTTTCGTCCCATCCAGCGGGCTCTGGGCGACAGCCTCAACGAAACGGCCAATTACCTGATTATAAAAGCCGACTTTTATGACCCTGCCAAAAATCTTGATGAAACCTACAGCCGCCTGATAAACCAGCAAACCCTGGTAAATGAAAAACAGGATATCGTTAGGGAACTGCTTTTCAAAAACAGGTCTATCCTCAAAGAATCAACCTTTGAAGGAAGGTCGCTGGTGGTAACCTTTTCGGCCTCGGTTGATCTTTTTGAACAGATCATGGCCATCTGGTACGACTATCATGAAATGATAAAAAAATATGATGGGCTCGGTGTGCTGCCTGCTTTTAATCGTGCCATCCTGTCTCTTGCTGACGAACTTCATAACATTGCAGATTCTATCCACAACCAAACCAGGCATGAATCTGTGCTTAATGTAACAGAAGAGCTCAACGAATTAAAAATCAACATCGAGAAAGAACTTGGTCGCCCTTTAGATTTTACCCTTCGCAAAATCCTTATTAACCTTAGAAATCAGGGCGAAAAAATAAATGTGCTTTCCCGCTATTTTAAGCGGGATGAAAAACAACTTAAATCAGAACTTAACCAAAATGAATACGAACGATTTGCACCGCATCAAAAAATCAACGGAACCGTTTTTGTCAATAACCTGAATCTGAACTCTTCAGCATTCCGACATTCACTCAGGGTAATGATTACCTGTACAGTCGGCTTTATCCTGGCCAAATTATTTTTTAAAGGCGACCACAGTTACTGGATTATCATGACCATCATCATCATTATGAAACCCGCTTACAGCCTTACCAAATCGAAAAATATCGACCGGCTGACCGGCACAATGGCCGGGGGTATTATCGGATTGTTGATTCTGCATTTCGTTAAGAATGATTTCGTGCTTTTCGGCTTATTCACGCTCTTTGCGCTCGGAACTTATACCACAGTCCGGTTAAATTATGTAGTCATGGTTTTGTTTCTGACGCCCTACGTACTTATACTGTTTCATTTTCTTGGAAAGAACATTATAAATATTGCGGGTGAAAGACTGCTCGACACCGCGATAGCCGGGGTTCTGGCATGGCTGGCTATGCATTTTCTTTTTCCAAATTGGGAAAAGCATACCATTCAAAATTCGCTCGTCAGCGTGTTAAAAGCCAACATCAGGTATCTGAGCAAATTATGTGAACTGACATCGGATAAAACGGCATCTCCTTTGGCTTATAAACTTGTACGCAAAGAGGTATTTGTAAGCACCGCCAACCTTTCAGCAGCATTACACCGCATGCAAAGTGAACCCAAAGGCAAGCAGCAACATAAACAGGAATTGTACGAACTGGTCGTCCTGAATCATGTACTCAGTTCTAACATTGCCAGTCTGGCCGAAAACATGCTCTCGACCCAGCAGGAGTTGCCCGGAAGTTGTACTAATCAGGTGAACAGAAGTATCCGCAAACTGGAAGACACCATTCAATTAATTGAACCCGGTTTTCAATATGTAACTGAAGATATCAAACCATCCACAACTGATCGCAATCCCGAAGCTGAATCGCAATTAAAAGATCCGTTTTCATTTGTAGAAAATCTTACCGCTGATATAAACCGGATTGCAAGAAGGATTGCCGGTAAACCGCAAAACAGGGTCGCGCCTTCCCTCTCGGGCAGGTGATTATTTTCTCCATGATTTGAAATAGTGAGGAAGAAATGGAATCTCAAAATTCGTGAACGGGTTAAATAATAGCCGGTAAAAAAGGGATGTCGCCACCCCATGAGAATATTAATGTTGTTCCCCTTTGTGAATCTTCGTGCTTTCGTGCCTTTGTGGCTATAAAAAACAAGGGACGAGAGCCTGTCGCTGCATTACTTATACTTTACACGGCATGGAATTGTGATTAATCAATGCTAATCATTATAACATTTTTCGTCCAGTGGAAAACATAGCAACAATTATATCTATTGCCGTCGGTTTCAACCGACGGTTTGAAAGAACATCAAGGCATGGCTTTAGCCACATTCTTTTTTTTAATCTTGTGCATGCGGATTTCGGCGCACTATTTATGGCTCGTTTTCTGATTGGGTTTGAATGAGGCTAAAGCCATGAAAGCTAAACTTCTGTTCCGTCCGCTGAAGCAGACGGCAATATTGAGTACAGGAGATATTTAGCGGTATTTTTTGCATGTTATGGCTTGTCTGAGACAACTCTGTTTTTTAATAACTCCAGGCATAAGGCGGAATATCGGAATTTGTATTAATCAATGCTAATCATGTCACGTTTTGATCCGGGAGGTATAATTCTATAAATTTTAGGGCAAAATGATTCACTCACATATACGCTGAAAAAAGTATTCGGATTCCCACCAAACCTAAAGAAACGGCCAGTGCCCTGACGATGGCATTTCCCGACAATTTTTTGGAAAGATAAGCACCCAACTGTGCACCGGGAATCACCCCGATAATAAAACCGATCGTCATTTTCAAAACATAGGGATCGTTGTACACTCCTTCGGTAAGGTGTACAATGACACTCACCGTAGCCATAATGGCCAGAATAAAATGAGACGTAGCTGTAGCAATATGAACCGGAAAATGAAGCATCTCCGTAAGAGCCGGCACATGAATAATGCCGCCGCCTATGCCTAATAAAGGAGAGAAATAACCTACGGCTATGCTTATCAGTATCCCAAGCCGTAGATCATACGCATATTCGAAATAATCGCCGGCTTTGTCCGTTAGTTTTTGCTGAACCCATCCCTTTCGTTTGGCAACAACGACGGATGATTTTTTCTTTTTACCAGTTTTGATAAACAAGAATATGGCAAGTCCGATAAGGATAATTCCAAAGAGTATATCAAATGTACCCCGCGGGATATAGCGCGTAGTAATAACACCCAAAATGGAACCCGGAATAGTGCAGATGGCAAAGATAATACCCGCCTTAAAGTCAACCCTGCCCGCGCGGATGTAAGCAACTGAACCGGAGGCCGCATTGGCAGCAACCACCGCCAGCGACACCGCAGTAATCACTTCTGGCGATAGTTTGGGGAAAGCAAGCAGCATCAGCGGCACCAGGATAAATCCACCTCCGGCTCCAATGAGCGTACCCAAAGTTCCCACAGCAAATCCAATTAAAATCAATACCACAATATGATCCATAATCCGTTTTTCTAAAGCATCAAATGTATAGGATGATTAATACTTTTCAATAATCCCAAGTCCAAAGAGCGCAAAATCGTACCTGACGGGATCCGATGCATCCAGTTTTTTCAGGCTCTCCGTCAGCTCTACAGCAGCCTGCCAATCGTTCTGCTTTCTTTCGAGCAAACCCAGATTTCTGGTCACCCTGGCCACATGCACATCCAGAGGACAAATCAGATCAGCAGGTTTTATTTTTTTCCAGATACCAAAATCCACGCCACCATTATCTTTTCTCACCATCCACCTTAAAAACATATTCAGTCTTTTACAGGCCGAATGCCTGGCCGGCGATGCCACATGCTTCCTTGTACGATTCATTACGTAGGGCAGTGAAAAAAAATAATTATAAAAATAGTTGAGTCCAGTTTCCACAAGAGGCGCATCCTCGACAAGGGTTTCTTTATTGAAAAACGCTGCCTCCAGCGATGCATGTCTTTG
Organism: Chitinophagaceae bacterium; assembly: GCA_044463745.1. Classification (GTDB taxonomy): domain Bacteria; phylum Bacteroidota; class Bacteroidia; order Chitinophagales; family Chitinophagaceae; genus Ginsengibacter. Next base: position 4,459 of record JBIQMB010000343.1, read on the forward strand.
ATAATGATGTTTGAAAAATGCGATAAAATACAACAGGTCATCACTGTTAAAAGTGCGGTGAGCAAAGTGTAGAAACCTTTTCAGTTCATGATCGGAGTGCGACAAACAAAACGCATGCGGCGAATCATCCATCAGCGTCATTAGTTCATTACTTTTTCTGATAATCGTTTTACGGATACCCCACGCAAAGGTAGCGGCGAAAAAACCGGCTATCTCA
>JBIQMB010000344.1:0-4672 GCA_044463745.1 Chitinophagaceae bacterium
TGTTATAAAAGAGCAAGAAAGTGGCAAAATAAAAGATAAACCAAACCCTCTTCATACCCGGCTAAATGAAAATTATAGCAGGTAATATATTAAACTATTGGCGGAGGATTTTCCGAATTTTATAGATTGGCATGTTTGGCTTTGTAAGTGGTTAAATGGAATATGTATATGGGAGATCAGAGCATCTCTTTTTTAGCGATATAATCGGAAATAATTTGTGTAGCTCCCGAACTTTTTAAAACATAATCACCGGCCGCGTTACCTTTTCTTTCTAATAATAATGGATTGGACAACAATTCTTCCAATGTTTTTTCAAGGTCTAATGCCGTAGCTACGCTAATTCCTCCGCCGGCCTGAATTAATTCATCGGCCTCAAAATTTTTATAAATAACCGGGCCGAAAATAACCGGTTTGCCATATACCGCGGCCTCAAGAATATTGTGTAACCCGTTGTCGCCAAATCCTCCCCCCACATAGGTCACATCTGCATAATAATACAATCGCGAAAGCATCCCGATATTATCGATGATTAAACAGTTTGGCGGCTCGTGATTTCCTGCTGAAGGATTGTTTGAACCCGAGATCCACTCTGTGAACGTGATGCTGTTTTTAAAGCTGTTTTTTATGTGAGAAATGTTTTCTTTATGGATTTCGTGTGGTGCAATGATAAACCGGATTTCAGGATGTGTATTAACAAAGTGCACCCAGATGGCTTCATCGGCTTCCCAGGTGCTGCCACATACAACAACCCGGCGATTTTCAACGAATTTTTCGATAGCCGGGATTGGGGTAAAATTCCTGGCTATTTCGATAACCCGGTCGCAACGAGTATCGCCTGAAACGGTTATTTTACGCTTGTCAATCAGCAGAGAAAGAAACCTTCGGGAACTGTCGTTTTGTACAAAAAAATGTGTAAAAGCTTCGAGCATTTTTCTATACAAACCACCGTACCATCTGAAAAAAGTTTGATTACGCCTGTAAATTCCCGAAATCATTAGAAGAGGTACTTTTTTTCGTCGGATGGCATGTAGGTAGAAATGCCAATATTCATACTTTACCCACAATACCAACGAAGGTTTTACAAACTTCATCCATTGGGTTGCATTCACAAATGAATCTAACGGCAAGTAAAAAATATGGGGAAATTCATTTTTCTTCTTAATAATTTCGTAACCGGAGGGAGAAAAAAAACTGATTACCGGCACCACATCAGGATAATTTTCCATGATTTTTTTTAAAACCGGCTTCCCTTGTTCAAATTCTCCAAGACTGGCACAATGCATCCATACAACCCTTCCCTTAACCGGCTTCATTTCTTTTTTTACCCGGTGCAGAAGATTAACCCTTCCCCGGATAAACGACCTTGCCTTGCGATTGAAAAAAGAGGCAATAAAAATGCCGGCACGAAGTAACCATAAAAATAAATGGTAAAAAATGATCAAGACAGTATATTGATTTATCGCAAATCTAAAGAGATTTTAAGTAGTGAACGATACATTAATGTGGAATCGGTTCTTTTCCCAAATTGAAAAATCACCCATTTTAGGCTCGTGTTAATATTATGAAAATGTAAAATTCCTCATCCTCCTTTATCTTTGCCAACTTTAAAAGACTTAGTATGTACCCGATTCAAATGGTTGACCTTAAAAGACAATACCTCCATATCAAGGAAAAAATTGATTCTGCTATAGCAGATGTTTTAGATTCTTCAACATTTATAGGAGGAAAACAGGTAGAAGATTTTGCTAAAAACCTGGCGGCTTATCATGGTGCCGGATTTGCCGTGCCCTGCGCCAATGGTACCGATGCACTCCAGATAGCCATGATGGCCCTGGATCTGAAACCGGGCGACGAAGTGATTACACCTTCGTACACCTATATCGCTACTACGGAGGTCATTGCACTGCTCAGGCTCAAACCGGTATTTGTAGATGTGGATCCAAAAACATTCTGTATTAATCCCGATGAGATCCGCAAAGCCATCACACCCAAAACAAAGGCAATAGTGCCTGTTCATTTGTACGGCCAGGCAGCCAATATGGAGGAAATTATGCAAATAGCCCGTGAGCACAATTTGTATGTAATAGAGGATAATGCGCAGGCCATCGGATGCGATTATACTTTTACCGATGGCAAGGTCAGCAAAACCGGATCAATTGGTGATGTTGGCTGTACCTCATTTTTCCCAAGTAAAAATCTGGGTTGTTATGGAGACGGAGGCGCGATGATTACCAACAATGAAGAGCTGGCCAAAACGTTGAAGGTGGTTGCCAATCATGGTCAGAGCAAAAGATATTATCACGATAGGGTGGGCTGCAATAGCAGATTGGATGCGATTCAGGCAGCAATATTATCCGTAAAATTACCGTTATTGGATGGCTATATAAATGCAAGGAGAAAAGCAGCGGATTACTACGACAATGCCTTTGGGGGGCATGATAAAATAACCGTTCCTTACCGGGCTCCATATAGTAACCATGCGTTTCACCAATACACTTTAATTTTGGAAGGAGTTGATCGTGATAAACTGGTGGCTCATCTGGCCGAAAAAAATATTCCGAGCATGATTTATTATCCGGTTCCTGCCCACAGGCAAAAAATGTTTGCCTATCTGGATAGCGGAAACTTTGATTTACCCGTTACGGATTGGTTGACGGATCGGGTTATTTCACTACCCATGCACACCGAACTCGATAAAGAACAGCAGGATTTTATAATTGATAATCTTTTAAATTTTGTAAATAAGTAAATGGAAATTGCAGTAATAGGCACGGGTTATGTCGGTTTGGTTACCGGTACCTGTTTTGCCGAAAGTGGTAATCATGTTGTTTGTGTAGATATTGATGAGAAAAAGATTGAAAAACTCACCTCAGGGAAAATAACCATATACGAGCCGGGCCTTGAAAAACTCTTTGAAAGAAATTTAAAAGAAGGCCGACTGAATTTTACAACCAATCTGGCTGAAGGCATAAAAGAAGCATCCATTATTTTTCTGGCATTGCCTACACCGCCCAATGGCGATGGAGGCGCTGACCTTAAGTATGTACTTGGTGTAGCGAAGGATATCGGACAGTTGCTTAATGATGGCGATTATAAAATTATTGTAGATAAAAGTACCGTACCTGTAGGCACAGCAGAGAAAGTGCATGAAGCGATTTTGACCGAATTGAAATCGAGAAATGTCAAAGATGCAGAAACGCTGTTTGATGTAGTAAGCAATCCTGAATTTTTGCGCGAAGGAGTCGCTGTGGAAGATTTCATGAAGCCGAATCGGGTAATTATCGGAACTTCTTCTGAAAAGGCGCAGAAGACCATGCAGCAATTGTATGCTCCATTTGTAAGGCAGGGAAATCCGATTTATTTTATGGACAAGCGCAGTGCGGAAATGACGAAGTATGCAGCGAACTCTTTCCTGGCTACTAAAATTTCTTTCATGAACGAGATAGCCCGCATGTGTGAACTGCTGGGTGCCAATGTGGATCAGGTCAGGATAGGCATGGGTGCTGATGAACGAATAGGCAAACGATTTCTTTTTCCGGGTATTGGTTATGGCGGCAGTTGTTTTCCTAAGGATGTACAGGCCCTGGCAAAATCGGCATCCGAAGTGGGATATGATTTCAGAATTTTAAATGCTGTAATGACGGTAAATGCTAACCAGAAATTGCATTTGATACCCAAGATATTAAATTATTTTGGCGGAGATGTGCAAGGGAAAACAATCGCATTGTGGGGTCTGGCATTTAAACCCAATACAGATGATATTCGCGAAGCACCGGCGTTGGTACTCATCGAAGAACTTTTGAAATCGGGCGCAAAACTAAAAGTGTACGATCCTGAGGCCATGAATAATGTTAAGGCTTTGATAGGTGATAAAGTTGAGTACTCCGAAAATCAGTATGATGCATTGAAAAATGCTGATGCGCTCGTTGTTGCCACAGAATGGAACGAATTCAGAACCCCTGATTTTAATTTCATAAAAAAACAAATGAGAGGGAATGCTATTTTTGATGGCCGGAATCTTTTTGATCTGGATCAAATGGCGGGCCATGGGTTCCACTACGAAAGCATAGGCAGAGAAGCCATCAAGCAAAATGACAGCGAACATGAATGATGATAAAAATTTGACTGCATCGACTCACACCCCAAAACGGGTTTTGATAACGGGAGCAGCGGGGTTTCTGGGCTCGCATTTGTGCGATCGGTTTATGAAAGAGGGAATGCACGTAATAGGGATGGATAACCTCATTACCGGTGACATTGCCAACATTCAGCACTTATTTAAATCCGAACGCTTTGAGTTTTATCATTGCGATGTTTCTAAATTTATTCATGTACCGGGTAAGCTTGATTATATATTGCATTTCGCATCGCCCGCTAGCCCCATCGATTATCTTAAAATTCCTATTCAAACGCTCAAGGTAGGGTCGCTGGGTACACATAACTGCCTGGGATTGGCGAAAGCCAAAAAAGCCAGAATCTTGGTTGCATCTACCAGCGAAGTTTATGGTGATCCGCTTGTGCATCCGCAAACCGAAGATTACTGGGGAAACGTAAATCCTGTGGGCCCGCGTGGAGTGTATGATGAAGCCAAAAGATTTCAGGAAGCCATCACCATGGCCTATCACACATTTCATGGTTTGGAGACAAGGATTGTAAGAATCTTTAATACCTA
>JBIQMB010000345.1:0-4658 GCA_044463745.1 Chitinophagaceae bacterium
CTGAGCCGCCAGAACAGACATGGCATTTCGTGTTTCTTCTGTAGCACTCCCTATATGTGGAGTTACAGCTACACCAGGCATGGTTAACAGCGGATTGTCTGCCTTCATCGGCTCCGGATCCGACACATCTAATCCTGCCCCATAAATCCAACCTTCGTTCAGAGCAGTTATAAGTTCTTTCTCTTTTACAATCGCGCCCCTTGCGGTGTTCACCAGGATTGCGGTTGGCTTCATTTTCTGTAGTGCTTCACCATCAAACTTTCCTCTTGTGTCGGAAGTGAGGGAAGCATGAATCGAAAGAACATCACTTTGTTGCAGCAATTCGCCAAAAGAAACCCTTACAGCTTCCAGATTTCTTTCAGCCTCCGTATTGTGGCCACGGTTATGATAAATCACTTTCATCCCGAAAAATTGACGGCACTTTTCAGCCATTCTATAACCGATCCGCCCAAGACCAAAAATTCCGATTGTTTTTCCATACAATTCTATCCCCAGGTTTTTTCGCGGATCAAAAAACGACCACTGTCCGTTCAAAATTCTCCCATAATTAAAGAAAGCTTTCCTGGATGCATTCATCATCAACATAAAGGCGACATCCGCTGTGGCCTGGCTCAATACACCGGGCGTATTTCCTACCGGTATATTTAATCGTGTAGCTTCAGTTACATCCACATTATCGTACCCGACCGAATGGAGAGAAATCACTTTTAAATGCTTACAGGTATGGAGATACTCTTTGTCAAAAATGTTTCTGCCTGCACTTAAAACAGCATCGTTTCCTTTACTATAGGCAATTAATTCCTCGGCGGTCAGATCCCTTGGTTCTGTCCACTCAGTTATTTCTATCCCTGCATCTTTTATTAATTGTAGTCCTTTTTCAGGAATTTTTCGTGTAATAAAAACCTTCACTATCCATTATTGTTATTTTCTCCTGCAACAAACAGGCCCGTTCCACATAAACCAAAAACAATTTCATTGAAACACCATTATTACCCTTCTTGTCCTCATGAAGTAAATCAATAACTTTTCTTTAAATGAAAAGTTATACAATTATCCATGTTCTTTCCAGTAAAAAACTATATTGCCTATCGGATGAGAATGAAATTTACCCTGATTGGGATTTTACTGTTTTTACAATTTAATTCCGAAGTCTTCGGGCAGGCATCTTTTACTGTATCAGGCACCGTTTATGATACTTCAAAAATACATGTTATTCCGTTTGTTCAGGTATTTAGTACATCCGGCAGCCAAACAGTAACAGATTCTCTGGGTGCTTATCGAATTTTGGTTAAACCCGGGGATAGTCTTTACTTCTTTTTGGAAGGCAAAAATTCAATCAAATATCCTGTCAAAGATATCTATGATAATAACGCATTCGACATTGCCATTCATGCTAATCTGCAAACCCGGTATAAAATCTTGCAGGAAGTGACTGTTTTTTCAGACACTTACCGAATGGACTCTGTTGAAAATCGGGAAAAATATGCACGCGTATTCGGCAGCTCCAAACCGGGCATAAAAATAGGAACCGGTTCCATGGGTGTGCCCGGCATCGATATTGGCTCTATTATCGAAGTATTTCAATTTAGAAAAAACAAGCAGACCAGTTCGTTCAGGCAGCGCCTTATCCAACAGGAGCAGGATGGGTATGTTGATTACCGGTTTAATGCAAAGCTGATAACCCGGATTACCGGATTGACGGGCAAGGATCTGGAAAATTATATGAGGATTTACCGGCCGCCTTATGAATTCATCGAACAAAGCAGTCTTGTAGAGTATTACCAATATATCATCGACTCAAGCAAAGAGTATAAAATGCGGGCAGGAATAAAATAATTTCCCAATTTCAAAACCCGACGATTATAAGATCGCCTGGTCAGTTCCTATCTTTACACCATCATGGAGGAATTTAATTTTAATGACAGTATCAGTTTTCTTAAAAAACTATCTTTAAGGAAGGCCTGGAACGCGAGCAAAGTACTCTCCAGTTATTATATTACCCGCTGGCTCAATAAGCCTATCCAATGGGGTCAGCCATGGTCAATGTCGTTTGAGCCTACCACCTCATGTAACCTGAGATGCCCTGAATGCCCGAGCGGCCTGAGGCAATTTACCCGCGCTAAGGGTATGCTCGATAGCACTTTTTTCAAAAAAACGATAGATGAGGTTCATAAACATCTCATGTATCTCATTTTCTACTTTCAGGGCGAACCCTATCTTAATAAAAAGTTTTTGGAAATGGTAGCCTACGCACATTCCAGAAAAATATACACAGCTACCTCCACAAACGCTCATTATTTAACCGATGAAATGGCAAAAAAAACGATCGAAAGCGGGCTCGATCGGCTGATTATTTCTATCGATGGCACCACCCAGGAAGTATATCAAATGTACCGGAGGGGAGGCAGACTAGACAAGGTAATAGAAGGAGCAAAAAATATTGTAAAATGGAAGCGCGAGTTGAAGAGCAAAACCCCTTACGTCTTCTTTCAGTTTTTGGTAGTGAAGCACAATGAACACCAGATAGAAGATGTGAAAAAACTGGCTAAGGAAATCGGAGTAGATGGCGTACGTTTTAAAACTGCGCAGGTTTATGATTACGAAAATGATCCGAATCAGCTTATTCCGGAAGATAATAAATACAGTCGCTATTATAAAGACAAGGAAGGAAACACCAAACCCAAGAATAAAATGGGAAACCACTGCTGGAGATTATGGCACGGGAATGTAGTGACCTGGGATGGCAAGGTAGTACCCTGCTGCTTTGATAAGGATGCAACGCACCAGCTTGGAGACCTTAATGAAAGCTCCATGGCTGAAATCTGGAAAAACGGAAAATACAACGACTTCAGGGAAAAGATAACCCAATCGCGCAAAATGATCGACATCTGCGCTAATTGCAGCGAAGGATTGGGTGTATGGAAAAAGTAAGCCAGCAAACCTCTATTTTTGTACGCATGAAGACCTGAACCAAAGGCTTCTGATCATCGTATGAAAGGTTTTAATCATCATCTGAGACAGATAATTGTATTAGGTATCATTATCCTGATTGGCTTTTTGATGCTCAAGCACTTTTACATCTTTCTTCCAAGCGTACTGGGTGCTGTTACACTGTATATTCTTAGCCGAAAAGATTTCTCGTATCTGACACAAAAAAAGAGATGGTCAAAAACCTGGACTGCGCTGATGTATATTCTCGGATACACGGTTATTATCTGCTTGCCTGTGTACATTGCTGCCATCCTCATTACGCCCAAGCTTGTGGATCTTTTTAATAATCCCGTGCCGATAATGGTGGCCATCCAAACCTTTGCAGATAAGATTAAAAGAGCTACCGGATTAACGCTCTATGATATTGAAACTTTAAAAAGCGGCATGCAAAGGCTGGCCAATAATATCCCGTCGCTGCTTACAGGCACAGCAAACTTTTTGACAAATTTGCTGCTGATGTTTTTCATTCTCTATTACATGCTTGTGAACGGTTCTATCATGGAAAAATATCTTCATAACATGATTCCTTTAAAAAGTCATAATCTGGATATGCTTTCAAAGGAAACCATTTTGATGATACGGGCTAACGCTATCGGTATCCCGTTGCTTGCTGTTGTACAAGGCGGTGTGAGCATGCTCGGTTATTATATTTTCGGAATAACAGAATACGGTGTGTGGGCATTTTTAACGGGTGTAGCCTCACTCATCCCTATCGTGGGTACCGGCCTGGTTTGGGTACCCCTGACGATATATTTATTTGCTACCGGGCAAACAGCGCATGGGATCGGTCTGGGCATATATTCGCTCATCATTACAGGCAATGTGGATTATGTAGCCCGAATTACCCTTTTGAAAAAGATAGGTGATGTGCATCCTCTAATCACCATCCTGGGTGTGATTATCGGGTTGAGCATGTTCGGTTTCCTCGGTCTGATCTTTGGCCCTTTATTAATAAGCTACTTCCTGGTGATGGTCAAAATTTACCGGAATGAATTCTACGGCACTCCGGTAAAGGAAAGCAGCCCCGGCGTAGATGTGAGGTAGATTTGACCGAATCGTTTTGCTGATATCATTAATGTCATGTGTATGACTGACGATGCTCATGATCGTGGCCATAAATTTGGGCTACCTTCATTTTATTCATTTAAACTGTTTTGACTTCATGGAATTTAAAAAAATCCTAGTTCCGATAGATTTTTCAAAAGCTTCATTGAATGCAGCGGCTTATGCTGTGTCTTTTGCAAAACACTTCGACGCTTCTGTGATGTTACTGAGTGTTGTTCCGCCTCCGCTTATCGTTGAAGATTCCTTCCTTGCTTTTGCGATGACGACCCAAGCGGAGATCGTAGAAAAGAGTTATAAGCAAATGAGAAAGGAAAGTAAGAAACTTGAAAAGGTATATCCTGAAAGGGTGGAAGGTCGGGTGGTGGAAGGAGTGGTATCAGATAACATACTAAAATTCGCAAAAAAAGAAAAAGCAGATCTGATTGTTGTGGGCCGTAAAGGGAAAGGAAGAAGCAACTCGATTTTTGGAAGTGTGGCAACCGCCATGATAAAAAAATCTTCTGTGCCCGTTCTTATTATTCCTGAGAAAGCAAAGTTCAATCTCGTTCGTTCTATCACCTTCGCATCTGATTTAATCACCGGATTAGACCACAAGAAGCATT
>JBIQMB010000346.1:0-4658 GCA_044463745.1 Chitinophagaceae bacterium
CACACTCAAGGTCTTTGCTCAGGATGAATTTTTAGGGCAGGATCCTTCGATACCCGGTACATTGTATGCTGAACGTACCCTGGCGCAGGAGAAATATGCCAAAGGCGTCGGTTTGATTTACCGTGAGTTTCTCCATTGGGAATATCAGGGCGATCAGCCGGGTCGTGAAGCCTATTTTGAAGGTTACGGAATCAAGATGACTATTACGGGATATGGCAAATTATAAGTTTCATGAAGCAATTCAAAGGCGATATTTCTTTTTGTTTCAATTTCTCTTTTCCCGCATGGCTCAAACTTAGAATGAAGTACGATACTTTTCGGAGTATGATATGCTTCATTATGGTTTTGGTCTTTTATCTGTTTTTTTCTACACCATCTTTTGGGCAATCCAACCAGTATATCATCGAACTAAAGGACAAGAGGAATTCGCCTTTTTCCATTGCAAACCCCGGGCAATTCTTATCCGACCGAGCCATCAAGCGTAGGCAGAAGCAGCAAATTCCCATTGTAGAAAACGATTTACCGGTTAATCCGAATTATATAGACTGTATTCGCCTGGCGGGGAATGTGGTGGTCAAAAACACAAGTAAATGGCTTAATCAGGTTTTGATTGAAACCGAAGATGCAAACGCATTGCAGAAAATACAGAATTTCACTTTTGTGAAAAACACTCAGCCTTCAAGGCGCGTAGAAAGGTCGCCTGAAAGAAAAAAAACTGAAGTAATAGGAGCTTTGCAACCGCTGGCACGGCTTTCGGGACTGTCAGGCTCCATGAACTACGGGGTATCGGAAGGGCAGATCAAAATTCACAAAGGAGATTTTTTGCATGAAAAAGGTTTTCGTGGACAAGGCATGCTCATATCCATGATCGATGATGGCTTTTATCATTATAAGACCCTGCCTGCTTTTGACAGCATCCGATTGAACAACCGGATTCTGGATACGTACGATTTCGTAGATAACAAAACGGACATGAACCTGGAGGATGCACATGGCATGCATTGTCTGAGCCTGATAGCTGCCAATGTACCGGGAAAGATGATAGGTTCTGCACCAGGAGCTACTTTCTTACTTTACAGATCCGAAAATGTAAATGGCGAATACCGTGGCGAAGAACAAAATTGGATAGCCGCAGCAGAAAGGAGCGATAGTGCCGGAGCCGATGTTATCACCACCTCTTTGGGATACAATACATTTGAGAATCCTTCTTTTGATTATACTTATTCCGATATGAACGGACGCACATCCATGATGTCGAAAGCGGCTACCATAGCGGCTTCCAAAGGAATCATCATGATGGTTGCAGCCGGAAATGAAGGAAACAAGCCATGGCGATATATTACCGTTCCGGGAGATGCTGCCGATGTTTTAACCGTGGGAGCTGTGAATGTGGCAGGCACCCCTGGCGCTTTTAGCAGTTATGGCCCTGCAGCCGACGGACGCATCAAACCCGAGGTGAGCTCGGTAGGTGTAGCGGCCTATGTACAGGCTACAAACGGAAACTTTGGAACGGGAAACGGAACCTCTTTTGCCACGCCTAATCTGGCAGGATTGGTAACATGCCTGTGGCAGGCATTTCCGGAATTTACAGCAGCAGAAATCAGGGATGCGGTGATTAAAAGCAGCAGCAACTTCAGTAATCCTATAAATCCGCAAATGGGATACGGCATTCCGGATTTTGAGATTGCATATAACAATCTGGAAGCCCTACTCGAATTAAGGAATCAATCTGCTCTGAACGATATTTTAGCCGGCGAAAGAATCACGGTTTATCCCAATCCGATCAGAGAATCTGCCTCAGTTTTATTCAAGCCGATAACCTCCGGAAACTGGCAAATAAAATTGATTGACAGTGGAGGCAAACTTGTTTTCAGCAAATCGGAAAACCTGACGGAAGAAATGGTCAAAATCTTTTCTTTGGAAAGAAAAAGTTACCCAACCGGCGTTTATATTCTGCAAATTACAAATGGGAAGCACAAGTTTTCGAAGAAGATAATCATGCAATAGCTGGTTCTGCGGAGAATTGAGTGCTTGATATTTTAATTTTAAACGCAGAGAAGGAAGAACGCAGAGGTTTCGCAGGGGTAATTCTTTGTGTGTCTTCGTGTCTTTGAGCCTTAGTGGAAGAGGGTTTTTCAACGCAGAGAAAAAAGAGCGCGAAGATTTCGCAGGGGTAATTATTTGTGTGTCTTTGTGTCTTCGAGCCTTAGTGGCAGAGTGCTTCAACGCAGAGAAGGAAGAACGCAGAGGTTTCGCAGGGACATTCTTTGTGTTTCTTTGAGTCTTTGGGTCTTTGTGGCAGCAGGCATTTCTTTTTAATTCACCACTTTTATCCAAAACGTCCTATATTTATATTAAATATACCACATGAAATTTATTATTTCCATCGCTCTTTTCGCTTTTTCACTCCCTGTTTTTTCCCAGCCACCGTCAGCCAACACCATTGTAGAAGAAGCAAAAGCAACTGCAGCCAGGGAGAATAAAAATGTCTTTATCATTTTTCATGCCTCATGGTGCGTATGGTGCCACCGGATGGACTCGGCCATGAGCGAACCCGCTATGAAACCGCTCTTCGATAAAAATTATGTAATCCGTCATGTCGTGGTTTTGGAAAGCCCAAACAAAAAGAATCTTGAAAACCCCGGCGGAGCCGAATTATTAGCTAAATACAAGGGCGACAAAGGAGGAATACCATTTTGGTTTATCATCAACCCGAAAGGAGAATTGCTGGGTGACAGTAGAGAAGATATGCCCGATGGTACCAAGGGCGGGAATGTCGGCTGTCCGGCGCAGCCCAATGAAGTAGCTTATTTTATAAAAGTTCTTAAAGCATCTTCTTCGCTCAATGCAAAAGAACTCGCAGCCATTGAGGAGCGGTTTTTAAAAATAAAATAAGCGGAAGCCGGAAAAATGCTAATTCAGTAACTCTGAAAGCTTTTTATGCTCAAGTATTTTAATGCTCGTTCCCTCAGTAGAAATAAGGTTTTCATTCTTAAAATCACTGATGGTTCTGATCAACGATTCTGTTGTAGTACCGGCAATGTGAGCCAGATCCTCGCGCGAAACAGGAATCAGAATATGATTATTTTCTTCAGCCTTGTACTTTTTGTAAAGAAACAGCAGTGCATTGGCAACTCTCTTGCGCAAAGAATTGTACGCCAGATTCACCAATTGATCTTCCTTTTCTGTTACTTTTTCAGCAAGCAATCTGATGAACTTCTGTGCCAGTGACCTGTTTTTACTTACCAGCGATTCAAATGTTTCGCGACGGATACAACCAATAACGCAGGCTTCCATCGTTTCCGCATTTTCCTTATATACAGTTGACTCAATCAGCGCAAAGTATCCGAAAAATTCGCCCGAATTATAAAGGCCTACTGTCAGTTCCTTACCCAGGTCATTGGTTTTATAAGTTCTTACCTTCCCTTTTTTCAGATAAAAAAGATAGTGTGGATTGGTGCCCTCAGCATAAATTCTTTGTTTCTTTTTGTAATCATTGTAAACAACATCTTCGAGCAACCGCTCCAAAATCTGCTGCTCACTTTCGGTCTCCTCATAACCCTCTGCTACCGTTCGTGTTGCCTTTTTTAGTCTGATTTCAATAGCGTTCATCAGTTCGAGCTCTGTAAAAGGTTTGGTTAAATAATCATCTGCACCCAATTCCATCCCTTTTCTAAAATCAAGCCGTTCGGTCTTGGCCGTCAAAAAAATAAAAGGAATATTCCGGAGCGTTTCATTCTTCTGTACCAGATGCAGTAAACCATAACCATCCAGTACGGGCATCATGATATCGCAAATGATAACATCCGGGTTGGTTTCAAGGGCTTTCTGAAATCCTTCTTTGCCATTGGAGGCCGTGATGACTTCATAATCTGCCAGCTCAAGAATTTCGGCCGTATTTTCACGGATATCTTCGTTATCTTCTACAAGTAAAATCTTTGTCATTTCTCAAATTTGATTATTATTTCGGTACCTGAATCCAGTTTGCTTTTTAACTCCAGTTCACCATTCATCATCTCTGTATATTTCTTTACAATATGAAGCCCCAGCCCTGTGCCGGCAATGTTTACGGCATTTTGCCCTCTGAAGAAAATGGAAAACAGTTGCTGCTGATCTTTTTCTGAAATACCCATTCCTTCATCGCGAATCGCAAAATAAATCTCCTTTTCAGAAACATTCGTACGAATATAAATATTTGAATTCTCTTCAGAAAACTTTGCCGCATTCGAAAGCAGATTTATCAGAATATTCTTAAATAAATTCTCATCCAGATGAACCATTTGACTTCCCGTATGAACATAATCTATTTTCTGCCCCGGCTTAAAAATTTCACTCATTTCTATGTACTGATTATAGATCAGTTCTTTGATATCAAATTCTGAAAAATTTGCCTTTATCTTCCCTTCTTCAATCTTACCCAGGGATAAAAATTCATTCAGAATGTTATTCAGGTTTATCACGCTCGATTTGATCCGCTGAATGTGCTTGTCGCGCTTATCCTGCTCATCCGTGTGCTTGTATTTTGCCAGCAGTGAAACGGAGCTCAGAATGGTACTCAGTGGCGTTCTGAATTCATGAGAAGCCATCGACACAAAGGCACTCTTCATTTCACCCAGATCTTTCTCTTTATTCAATGCAATCGATACCTCATTTTTCGA
>JBIQMB010000347.1:0-4637 GCA_044463745.1 Chitinophagaceae bacterium
GATTTTAAGACGCATAATCCAAAATCATTAAAGATCGCTGAGGAGATAAGTCCTTCCGGCTCTGATTCCTCTGTCCGTCATAGCGAGATCGCAGCACTCTATCACCGGATCGTGTTCAAAAAACAAAACAAAATTTTTATCCAGTGCTTCTTGTAGAAAAGCCTTTTTTTCCTGAAGCGTAAGCAGAGGCCGTGTATCATAAGCCATTACATAAGGGATAGGTATATGGGCTATGGAAGGAAGCAGGTCGGCTACGAAAACTATCGTACGATCTTTATAATTTAAGGTTGGCAGCATCATGCTCTCCGTATGTCCACTTACAAACCGTACAGAAAAGCCGGGCATAAATTCAACGCCCTGGCTGATTTCAATAAACTTTAGTTTACCAGACTCCTGCAGAGGCAGAATATTTTCGGAAAGAAAACTTGCTTTTTCGCGATCATTCGGTTCTGTAGCCCATTTCCAGTGATCCTGATTTGTCCAGTAAGTGGCATTTTTAAAAGCAGGAACAAGGGCGCTCCCTTCTCTTACAACCGATCCACCACAATGATCGAAATGAAGATGAGTCAGAAATACATCTGTTATGTCATCCTTCGAAAAACCGGCTTCGGATAAGGACCGCTCCAGTGTATGTTCGCCATGTAAGTAATAATGACCAAAAAACTTTTCACTCTGCTTATCACCCATTCCATTATCGATCAGTATTAACCGGTCCTGATGTTCTACTAACAGGCAGCGCATAGCCCACGAACACATATTATTATCATCAGGCGCATTTAGTTTTTGCCACATTGATTTAGGTACCACACCAAACATAGCCCCGCCATCAAGCTTAAAATTTCCCGCATGTATTACATTTAATTTCATAGTAACTTTTTCTTCTCTTTAATCTGACGATGCAAGGCTGAAACCAACCCCAAGCCGCCCACTACAAAAAACACAATCAACGACAGCACTGAATTGCGCATTCCCAACCTTTCATCAATTATTCCAAAGGTAATTAATCCGATCACGATAGCAATTTTTTCGGATACATCGTAGAAGCTGAAAAATGAAGCCGTATCTTTTGTAGGCGGCATTAACTTAGAATATGTGCTGCGACTCAAAGATTGGATGCCACCCATAACCAGCCCCACCCCTATCGCAAGTAAATAAAAATGCATGGCTGTTTGCATATAATACCCTCCCACACATATCCCGATCCAGAACAAGACCACCGCTATCAGTACCTGTAAGTTACCAAAACGACCGGAAAGTACAGCCATCAGATACGCACCAATAATAGCTACCAACTGAATTAATACAACCGTAATAATCAGATTGGTAGATGGCAGTTGCAATACCTTGCTACCGAAATTGGTTGCCGTAAGCATCACGGTTTGTACACCCATGTTATAGAAAAAGAATGCGAAGAGAAACCTGCGGATGACGGGTGTTGCCGCTATCTGCATGAATACCTTTTTCAGTTCGATAAAACCACCGGCCAGAAATCCCAATCCATTGCCATTTATTTTCTTTGAGTTTTGGTGACCATTATTTCCGGAATTAAAGTACGATGGAAGCCTTCGGAAAGTGATTTGCGCAAAGCCGACCCACCATATCCCTACCAATAAAAATGTGAAACGGACGGCATGGCCTGTACTGTTAAGGAAAGGAATCTTTTCCCAAAAAACCACGAGTGCAAAACCTATCATTTGCATCAAGACACTACCCACATAGCCAAAAGTAAATCCTCTGGCACTAACCCGGTCACGGTCTTTTTCAGCAGCTATTTCAGGCAGGTAAGCATTATAAAAAACCACACTTGCATAAAAACCAAAGGCCGCCACCATCATACAAACGATTCCTAACCCGAAATAAGAAGGTGTAAAAAAATACATCAGACTGCATGCAATGGCTCCCAGGTAGCAGAAGAATTGCATGAAGGCTTTCTTATTTCGTTTATAGTCTGATATGGACGTAAGCATGGGTAAGGTAAGTGCCACCACAATGTAGGAAAACGCAAGTGCATAATTATAAAGCGCTGTGTTTCCAAATGTTCTACCCAGTAATTTAACCTCACCATTAAAAGGTGAACCGGAGGTCATTTCCGTATAATAGACCGGAAAAAAAGTGGTGGTGATAACAAGGTTATAGACCGAATTTGCCCAATCGTAAAATGCCCAGCCGTTTATTACCTTTTTTGAAGCAGTCTGCATGTAAAATTTTCAGGGCGAAAAGTAAGGTTTTTTTATCATCTGCAACCGCCGGTCATGTATTTAATTCCACAACGGCTTGTGGGGGATGGAGCTTTAAACGGAAAACAGAAAGGTTACAAAAAATAAATTAGCTGCCTCACAGGACAGCCAATTTACTTTATAACCACCAGTAAAAACCATCAATTCGTTACAGAACCAATCGGGTGCAATTTATTGTTAACATCCACCCCCGGCAATACCCTTTGCTGGGTATTTTTTGAAGAAAGGTACCTTATTTCCATTAGGCTGAGACAAATTATTGCTATTTTAAAATTCATTGAACATCCTGTTAATTCATAAGTACTTTTCACCTGTCAATTTTATTACCTTTGCAGCCCAAAATATATCAGATCAATGCAGATAGAAAAGTTATCCGAACAGGAAGTTATAAGGCGCGAAAAGCTAAATGAACTGGAGAAGGCAGGAATTAATAGTTACCCGGCACCTGAATTTGTTATTAATTCAACCGCCCTGGACATTAAAAATAACTTTTCTGAGGAAACCAAAGATCAGTTTACCGATATCCGGATTGCCGGAAGAATAATGAGTATCCGCGATATGGGTAAGGCAGCATTTGCTGTGCTGCAAGACAGTACCGGACGCATTCAGATTTACATTAGACGTGATGATATAGCACCTGATGAAGATAAATTCAACTATAACACCCTCTGGAAAAAGCTAATCGATATTGGCGACATTGTTGGAATAAAAGGTTTTGGCTTCATTACCAAAACCGGTGAAACCTCCATTCATGTACAGGAGCTGACCTTATTAAGCAAGGCTTTGCGGCCATTGCCGGTAGTGAAGGAAAAGGATGGTGAAACCTTTGATGAAGTATCGGACATCGAATTCAGGTATCGCCAGCGGTATGCTGATCTGATTGTAAACCCTGCCGTAAAGGAAACCTTTATTAAGCGGACAAAAATGATCAACGCTATCCGGGAGTTTCTTAATAAAGAGGGTGGTCTTGAAGTTGATACTCCTGTATTGCAAACCATCCCCGGAGGTGCTGCTGCCAGGCCGTTTGTAACCCACCATAATGCTTTGGACATTCCCCTCTACCTGCGCATAGCCAACGAATTGTATTTAAAAAGATTGCTTGTTGGTGGATTTGACTGGGTGTACGAATTCAGTCGTAATTTCAGAAACGAGGGGATGGACCGGACACACAACCCTGAATTTACCGTGTTGGAGTTTTATGTGGCATATAAGGACTACCTATGGATGATGGAGACAACAGAGAAGCTGCTGGAGTTTACTGCAAAAGCGGTTAATGGTACCACGGTGGTAAAATCGGGCGGACAGGAAATTGACTTTAAGGCGCCGTACAAGCGCATCACCATGTACGATGCCATCAAGGAATATACAGGGGTTGACATTTCAGGAAAAACGGAAGATGAATTGCGCGAGGTTTGTAAGCAACTGGATATCCGCATAGATAAATCAATGGGTAAAGGAAAAATCATCGATGAAATTTTTTCTGAAAAATGTGAAAAGCATTTCATTCAGCCTACCTTCATTACTGATTATCCGGTAGAGATGAGTCCGCTAACAAAGAAGCACAGAAGCAAGGAAGGGCTGGTAGAAAGATTTGAACTCATTGTTAACGGAAAGGAAATTGCAAATGCGTACACGGAATTGAATGACCCGATCGATCAACGAAACCGCTTTGAGGAGCAGGCGAGGCTGATGGAGCGGGGAGATGAGGAAGCCATGTATATCGACTACGATTTCCTTCGTGCTTTGGAGTATGGAATGCCACCGGCAAGCGGAATCGGATTTGGTATTGACAGGCTGGTTATGTTAATGACAGACAGCCCTTCGATTCAGGATGTTCTTTTCTTTCCGCAGATGCGTCCTGAAAAATCCTTTCAATAACCATAGCGAAAAGAAAAGAATGCTTAATTTTAAGAAAAATAAAAAGAGAGAAAATGTATCCGGTTAAATCTGATTATTTATTTGTTTACAGCTCGCTTCTCAGGGGTTTTCCTACGCCTGATTATGAGTATGTGAGCAGATACTTCGACTTTGTAGGGCCGGCCAAAACCCGCGGGTTCCTCAGTATTTTACAAAACATTGTGGTGGGTACACCCACTGATCGGGATGCTTTTATAGTGGGCGAACTGTATAAAATAAGGGAGCAGGATCATTTTTCGTTTGCCATTGGGCAACTTGACGAGTATGAAAGTGTACATCCGGAGCCGCCTCAGCAGCCTTTGTATCGCAGAGATATTACTAAAACTATACTTGAGGACGGAACTGAAATCAACTCATGGGTTTACTGGTATAATCTGCCGGTGGATGGTCTTCCCATTATTGAATCGGGTAATGTTCTCGACTATCTGAATAGCCACGGAATAAAATAATGAGGAACAGGGATGTCAGGCGAATGCAACATAG
>JBIQMB010000348.1:0-4630 GCA_044463745.1 Chitinophagaceae bacterium
GACGTACCTGCAGGAACTGTGCAGACCGAGCGCGAAAGTAATTCAGTGAAGCTTTCCGGAAAGTTTACAAATCTGGAAGACCTGAAAAACGTACAGGTAGCTATGGTGATTCCTGGTAGCCCGGTATATATAAGGGATATCGCTGATGTGAAAGATGGCATAAAGGAAATCACTTCCATCAACCGGTATAACGGAAAAGACGGAATAGGATTGCTAATTAAGAAACAGAGCGATGCCAATGCAGTGGATGTATCTAAACTTGTAAGAAATGAGTTTAAGATTATTGAATCCCAGAACGCAGCAATGGATTTACAATTCACTATTGCAGATAATAATACCGATAATACCATTGCAGCAGTTAATTCGGTGGTCTTTGACCTGACACTGGCGGTAATCCTGGTATCCATTGTCATGCTACTTTTTTTACGCAGTTTCAGAAACTCTTTCATCGTCCTGATTGCTATTCCCACATCCTTAATTACGGCTTTTGCAGTCATGTGGATTTTGGGTTACACGCTTAACCTGATGACCCTCCTGGCCATGTCGCTGATTATTGGGATATTGGTAGATGATGCGACTGTGGTATTGGAAAATATCCAACGCCATCTGGACATGGGCAAGGAAAAACGAAAAGCGGCCATGGACGGACGAATGGAGATCGGATTTTCGGCCGTTTCTATTACCTTGGTTGACGTAGTTGTATTTTTACCCATATTGTTTTTACAGGTGTTTGTGGCCGACATTCTGAAAGAATTTTCGGTAGTGGTTGTTACATCAACCCTTACCAGCCTGTTGGTAGGATTCACCTTAACACCCTGGTTAGCCTCACGTATCGGCAAAAAGGATGACCTGAAACCCACCAACTTTTTCAATCGCTTTTTACTTTGGTTCGAACATAAACTGGATATTTTCATAGCCTGGTATGGCCGAAAGTTAGACTGGGTTTTAAACCACAAAATCATTTTTACGGGGTTTGTGTTGTTATTATTTGCAGGCACAGCGGTGATGATGAATATGGGTATCATTGGCAAAGAACTCATTGCTACGGGCGATCAGGGCAAATTCCGCTTCTGGCTCGAGTACGACAAATCCACAACCATCTCACAAAACAACCGTCTGTCAAAAGACATCGAGACCTACATTTTGACTAAACCTGAAATAGCCACTTTATTCAGCAACGTAGGCGGCCCTGGTACTGCAATCGGTTCTTTAGGTGTAGGTGCTGCTAATAAAACTGAATTAACCATCCAACTAAAAGACAAAAAAGAAATAGGAAATATTTCGACAGAAAGTTTTATGCGAAAACTTCGTGATGAGTTAAAAGAAAAATTCCCATCCATTAACTATTCGATGGTAGCCTTAGGATTGGTACCGCGACCCGCGCCCATCGAAATCACATTAAGCGGCATTGATTACCCCAAAGTAATGGAGAGCGCCCGGCATTTAAAATCAGCCATTGAGGAAATCCCGGGGGCAGACAATGTACGCCTGTCGGCAGAGGAAGGAAGCCCGGAGTACAAAGTGGCACCGGATAAGGAAAAAATGCAGCGGTTGGGATTGAATACTGCTTATGTTGGCATGAGCCTACGGACAGCCTTTACCGGAAATGATGATGCTATTATTACAGAAAAAGGAACAGAATATCCGGTTCGAATCCATTTAAATGAATTTGACCGCAGAAACTACGATGACATCAAACAACTGTCCATCATCAATCCGATGGGCATGGTTGTAAATGTTGAACAATTTGCCAACATCATGCAAGACAACTCTCCTTCTTTATTAGAAAGAAGAGACCGTCAGCCTGCTGTATCACTAACTGCCGATGCGTTGGGAAGGCCTTCGGGTACGGTAGCAGACGATGTAATAAAGTACGTTGAAGCCAATCCTTTACCGGAAGGCATCAGGATGGATTGGGGTGGAGATGTAGGAATGCAACAAGAAAGCTTCGCTGCCCTCGGTTCAGTTTTACTTATTTCCTTCCTTTTGATTTACCTGATATTAGTGGCCTTGTACGACAGCTATATTTACCCATTTGTAGCGTTGTTTTCTATTCCCGTAGCCGCTATCGGAGCATTCCTTGCACTCAATTTATCGCTGAGCCATATTAGCCTGTTCGCATTGTTAGGCTTAATTATGCTGATGGGACTTGTAACAAAAAATGCCATTCTGATTGTGGATTTTACGAACCAACTCAAAACTCAGGGCAAGCACTATAGAGAAGCTTTGATAATAGCTGGTAAAGAACGAATGCGGCCTATTTTAATGACTACGCTTTCTATGGCAATTGGGATGCTGCCCATTGCATTAGCCAGTGGCACCGCCGCTGAATGGAAAAACGGATTAGCATGGGTTATTATCGGTGGATTATTGTCTTCACTGATGTTAACCGTGTTTTTGGTACCGGTGGTTTATTATGTGGTGGATAGGGTGAAGGAGAAAGTGAGAGTGAGAGTTAAGAAATAAGAGTTAAAAATTAAGAATTAAGAATTAAGAATTAAGAGTTGAAAGTTTTGAGCGAATGCAAATTCGGACTATGGTGATGAAGTATTTTGTTATATACCCAGCTTTTCTAAAATAATTTCACTTAATCAAAATAAGAATCATGAAAATAATTTTAATAGCAGGATTACTTTTTGTAACCATTCCACTCAGATTATATGCCCAATCAGATGAACACCCATCCATCGTTCTTTCTGTAGAAAACGACTTCTTTCTGTTTAAAGGAGATGGCACCGACAGGTATTATACAAATGGGATCCGTCTTGAATATTTCTTCCAAAAGGAAAAAAGAAAATTTTTATCAGTTTTACTACTAAAAATATCAGAAGACAAAAATGTATTTAGTTGGGGACTAACTCAGAATATGTTTACACCGTCCAGGATTGATATTAAAACAGTTCAGGATGATGACCGGCCTTATGCAGGTGCCCTGTTTGCAATCCACTCGCTAAATTCTTATGATTACGCAAAGAAAATCAGGATAAAAACTGAAATGAACCTGGGTGTCATCGGACCTTTAAGCCTGGCCGGTGAAACTCAGATTTGGATACACAAATTAATCAAAGATGAAAAACCGGAGGGATGGAAAAACCAGATCCCCAACGATATCATCCTTAACTACAATATCGAAATAGAAAAAGAGTTGATTGACGTGCCAGACAGGTTAACGGTCGCCGGTACGGTAGAGAGTTATGTTGGAACTATGTATGATGCAATGGGGGCTGGTTTTATATTAAAAACAGGCAAAGTAAAAAGCCTGTTTGAACATTGGGACAATTCATTGCCAACAAAAAAGAAGTACCAGATTTACCTGGTATTTAAACCAACCATCAGGGTGATTTATTTTAATGCTTTGTTGCAAGGCGGTATTGTACATCATCTTACTCAATCTGAAGAAGGCTACACATTGAATAAGCACCAGATTGAAAGAATCAGCGCCTTTACAGAGGTAGGATTAGCGTATGAAAATTCTAAATTCAATATAAAATTGCTGCAAAAGATGCGTACCGCCGCTTTTGTTGGTGGCACAGCCATGGAATTTGGACATATCACCATAGGTGTAAAACTATAACTACTAAAATAATCGAAATGAAATCAATCCTCATTTTTCTTTTTTCTTTAGCTCACATTTTGTCTGTTTATCACTTTTCCATTCGATCTCAAGGCACATGTACACTTACCATTGAAGCCATCCATTTACGAAATTCGAAAGGAGTAGTACAGTTTGCCTTGTATAATGAAGACGGAACTATTCCCGATGAACATTTCAAAAATTATTTCAAGATTCTTAAGTCTGATATAAAAGATGGAATCGCCGTTGTTGAATTCAAAGATTTACCCAGAGGAGTTTACGCAATAAACGCTCTACATGATGAAAATGAAAACGGGAAAATAGACAGGAGATTCTTGCTTCCCAAAGAAGGAATAGGTTTCTCCAATTATTCCTCCATAGGCCCAACCCAAAGGCCAAAATTTTCAAAAGCCAGTTTTGATTTACAGAAAGATAAAAAGTTAACAATTAAAATGATATACCTGTAAGGTAAAACGATTTGGATTTTTAAGTAAACTATAAGTACAACAATCTCATTCTTACACGCAAAGAACATGAGATGAAGAGTCTTCGGAGAGTATCTACTATTATACTTCAAACCACATCGGGAAATGTGAACTAACCAAAGCTATTCATACTCCACCTCTTTTCACGGAAGAAACCTATTACTAAATAATTATCAATACATCCTCATACCACCATCTATAACGAGCTTACTGCCGGTGATAAACTGGCTTTCATCAGATGCCAGAAACAATACTCCCTTCGCGATATCTTCATTAGTAGCATAGCGTTTTAAGGGAATCGTGTTAATGAAACTTTGCTTTACGGCTTCACCGGCGCCCGGTGCAAATCCATCTTCAAGTGATCTCATCATCCGGTTATCCACAGGAGACGGATGAATGGAGTTCACCCTTATTTTTCTATCTGCTGCCTCTAATGCTACCGTTCTTGTTAATCCGATAACTGCATGTTTACTGGCTATGTAAGCCGTCATTGATGCTGTACCCATCAGGCCTGCTACGGATGATGTATTGATTATACTTCCACCTTCATTCATCCTGGGAAGTACATACT
>JBIQMB010000349.1:0-4615 GCA_044463745.1 Chitinophagaceae bacterium
ATTCCTTCCAATACATCTTAAAGTTTTCGGGCTTATGAAATGTGCCCTTGAGCATTAATAAATAACGGCCGGTTGCAGAAAATATATTCATATAAATTTCACTTCTGGTTTATATTGCTTCTCTAACCCAATGTTTATTACTTCTTTCTTTTCTTACCATTTTTCTGGGAAGCCTTTTTCCTGGGTAGTTTCATTTGGGCATCTATCACAGATATAACGATCATGTTGTATATGATTCGTACATGACTGCCCAACTGTAAAACATGTACCGGCTTTTTCAGGCCAATCAAAATAGGACCCACCACATCAAAACCACCAAGCTCCTGCAGTATATTATAGGTGACATTGCCTGCTGCCAGGTTCGGAAAAATCAAAATATTGACATCGCGGTTCACTAACGGACTAAATGGATAATTATCCCGCAAAATATCCTTATTGAAGGCCACATTTGCCTGCATTTCTCCATCTATCAACAGATCGGGTTCTTTTTCCTTCACGATCTGGACAGCCTGCGCTACCAGTTTGGCCTCAGGAGAATCGCTGCTGCCGAAATTGCTATAACTCAACATGGCGACCACCGGCGTTACGCCAAAAGTACGAACCTCGCGCGCCACAAGCATAGCTATATCCGCCAGTTCTTCGGCAGTCGGATTAAAGTTAACCGTAGTATCGGCCAAAAACAGAGGCCCCTTGCGGGTGATGATGATATACATTCCCGCCACTTTTTTCACTTGAGGGTCCAGACCAATGGCCTGAAGCGCTGGCCGTACTGTATCAGGATAATTTTTTGAAAGGCCGGAAATCATGGCATCAGCTTCGCCTGTCTCTACCATCATGCAACCAAAATAGTTACGGTCTTTCATAATACGAATAGACTCGTAGTGATTGAATCCCTTGCGCTGCCTTTTCTGGAAAAATATTTCCCCAAAGTCCTTTCTCTTTTGCTGCATATTTTCAGCTTTGGGATCAATAATGGTCATCCCCTGTAGGTCAATGCCATTGGCCGTAGCAATGGAATTAATCCTTCCCGGATCGCCCAAAAGAATGGGAAAGGCCACTCCTTCATCAAGTGCCATCTGGGCTGCCCTCAATATTTTTTGATTCTCTGCTTCTGCAAAAACCACCTTCCTTGGATCCATTCTGGCTTTCGAACCTGCCATTCTAAGAAGTTGGTTATCAATACCCAAACGCTTGTTTAGTAAAGTTTTATAAGCATCCCAATCCGTGATGTCATACCGAGCCACTCCACTCTCCATGGCCGCCTTAGCAACGGCCGGCGCCACAGTCGTGAGCAATCGGTTATCCACCGGTTTGGGAATAATATAGTCCGGACCGTAAACCAGGTTTTTCTCATCATAAGCCAGCATTACAATATCGGGTACAGGCGATTTGGCCAACTGAGCCAATGCCCTTACCGCTGCCAGTTTCATTTCTTCATTGATGCCTGTGGCACGCACATCGAGCGCCCCCCTGAAGATGTATGGAAACCCCAGTACATTATTGACCTGATTCGGATAATCGCTGCGACCCGTTGCCATGATTACATCATGCCTAGCCGCAGTGGCTTCTTCGTAGGTAATTTCGGGATCCGGATTAGCCATGGCAAATACAATCGGATTTTTAGCCATACTTTTAACCATGGCTGCCGTAACCACATTGCCCACACTCAGACCAATAAATACATCCGCGCCTTTCATTGCTTTTTCAAGTTTGAGCGATTCATCTTTGGTGGTGGCAAACTTCCTTTTCACTTCATCCAAATCATCCCTTCGAGCATGAAGTACCCCATCACGATCAAACATTACGAAATTTTTCGGATTAGCTCCCAGCGACACATACAAACTTACACAGGCCATGGCGGCAGCGCCTGCCCCATTTACAACAAACCTGGCTTTATTGATTTTCTTTTTTTGTAATTCCAATGCATTTAGCAATGCCGCAGCGCTAATGATGGCTGTGCCGTGCTGGTCATCGTGCATAACCGGAATCTTCAATCTTTTTTTCAGTTCCCGCTCTATATAAAAGCACTCGGGCGCTTTGATGTCTTCCAGATTGATACCACCAAAAGTGGGTTCCAGGGCAGATACGATCTCCACTATTTTTTCCGGATCGGTTTCATTAATTTCGATATCAAAGACATCAATATCAGCAAATATTTTGAACAAAACCCCCTTGCCTTCCATTACCGGTTTACCTGCTACAGCACCGATATTTCCCAACCCGAGTACAGCCGTACCATTGCTGATAACCCCTACCAGATTCCCCTTGGCCGTGTACTGATAGGCGGTTTCAGGATTTTCTTTTATTTCCAGACATGGATAAGCCACTCCGGGTGAGTAAGCCAATGAAAGATCCCTTTGCGATTTGGTTTCCTTAGTCGGAATCACTTCAATTTTCCCCGGTCTGCCCTTTTCATGGTATTCAAGAGCACTTTCTTTTCTGATTTCTTTTGACATAGACGATTAATTACTGGAGCATCTTATTCGATAACATATTGTACTTCTGTTGCAAAGATAACCTAATCAGTTTTAGGTATTTTGCATAATGCGCCAATAGCAGCCACCATTCGCATCCCTTCTTCAATAGCGTTTTCATCAATATTGAATGCAGAAGTGTGTACACCGCTTGTAATTCCTTTCTCTTCATTACCTACACCCAGACGATAAAAACATGCCGGAATGCGATGTGAGTAATATGCAAAGTCTTCAGCGCCCATACGCAATTCCGTTTCGGTAATATTTTCTTCGCCTGCCACCATCACAGCAGTATGAATTGCCGCCTGTGTCAACGCTGGATTATTGATCAGATACGGGTATCCTACATCTATTAAAACATCCACATCTACACCGGCCAGCGCAGCAGTATGGATACAAACTTCACGAATCAGGTCATGTGCTTCGAATCGCCATTTTTCATCCATTGCCCTGAAAGTGCCCATTAGTTTTACTTCGGAGGGAATAACATTGGTGGTATTGCCTCCCTGAAAAGATGTAATGGATAAAACAGATGGGTTTAACGGATCATTTCTGCGACTGATGATCTGCTGCATATTGACGATCATTTGGGATGCGGCCAATATGGTGTCGCCCGTCAAATGTGGAGCCGCGGCATGTCCGCCTTTTCCTGACACGGTAATATATATTTCATCGGCACTGGCCATGGCCTTTCCTTCTCTGAAGCTGAACTGCCCAACCGGTAATGAGGGATGTACATGCAATCCGAAAATGGCTATAGGTGCCGGGTTTTCCAGTACTCCTTCGTCGATCATCAAACTGGCACCGCCGGGATTCTTTTCTTCGCCGGGTTGAAAAATCAGTTTAATCGTACCCTCCCACTCATCCTTGAGTTCGTTCAGAATTTTAGCGGCACCCAACAGGCAGGTGGTGTGCACATCATGTCCGCAGGCATGCATCACCCCATCGTTTTTTGATTTATAATCTACTTCATTGGTTTCCTGAATCGGCAGTGCGTCTATATCAGCGCGTAAAGCAATAATTCGCGAGTCTGGATTGTTGCCTTTTATCAACCCTACTACTCCCGTGTTTGCCATCATCTCATTCGGAATATTCCACTCATTTAATTTGGTTCGGATGAACTGCGAAGTATTGAATTCCTGATAGCTTAACTCGGGATTGGCGTGTATATGGCGCCTGACGGCAATAAACTCTTCCTTGTATGTCTTTGAGAGGTCGGTTATGGTTTCAAAAATATTATTTTTCATAGCTCA
Organism: Chitinophagaceae bacterium; assembly: GCA_044463745.1. Classification (GTDB taxonomy): domain Bacteria; phylum Bacteroidota; class Bacteroidia; order Chitinophagales; family Chitinophagaceae; genus Ginsengibacter. The sequence goes on from JBIQMB010000349.1 coordinate 3,728, forward strand.
ATGTAGTAAAGGATCGGATTTTGTAAAATATTTTTTGCAATTATACGCGATTTGATGTTTAAATAAATCGGTTTATTTTCAAATTTGGAGCCTGTTCCGGGGAATATAGAGCTCCAGCTCTTTAACCTGGGGAATACAGAGCTCCAGCTCTGTATGAAAAGAATAAATCCTCTGAGCGGGAGCCCAGAGTCCCCAGAATATTCTACGACGGCAAATCTATATCCTCAGGTTTGATAAATCGATTGGTACTTTCATCCACCAAAAAACTCAAGGGTGAATTAGGAAAGGTATAAATATCATTGGGCTGGATACCCCAGGTTTTAAAATAATCGGGCAAAACCGAAGCATACATCTTATCATCCCAGTCAGAGAAAACCGCACGTCCAGGCGCTTCCTTCGGCGACATGACCACCTCATCCCTTTCAGTCTTTACATCCCATCCTTTATTTTCATGCAGCAGAAAGTTGGAATAAATAAATCGTGCGCATAACTCTTCAAACTGTATAGCATGCAGCGGTGAATCGCCCATCTTTTCCAAAAGATCATGATTATAAATCATGTTTTCACCCAAATCCTGAAGACAAGCCACCAGTCCAAATCCATTCATTCCCAATGAAAAATTCAGGTTCTTTGTTTCATCCCTGAAATTGAAAACATCCTGAGAGTAGTTTACCTTTTTAATGACCAGGCTGTAAGGTCGATGAGTCCAGCGAACCGGCATAAACAATGACTGAACCATGAAATGCAAATCCGAAAACTTTCGTGTAAGTAAGGATGAGAGGTGATATGGTTTATTGCGCTTCCTGCCCAGCTCGATGCTGTAAAGAATATCATGGTATAAAATTCCAATCAAAATACGTCCCATCCATAAGAAGATCGTGTCTTCAT
>JBIQMB010000350.1:0-4610 GCA_044463745.1 Chitinophagaceae bacterium
ATTGAGCTGAATTTGTAAGTAACCTTGTGAAAGGTCACTAAAAGTAATGCTTGATTTGAGGCGGTCTAAATCGTCAGAGATTTGTTGTTTCGTCCTGTTGGTAGTTCCGGTTTTAAGCATAGAAGCCATTAATGGACCTGTCTCGGTTTTATTGGAAAGACTGTTTTCATCCCCAAATCTTAGGCGAATGATAGCTAAAACTTTATCACCTTTTGTGGGCTTTTCTAGCAATGCGTATTGACCTCCATTTGACAGGCTACCATACACAGTATGTCTTTTGATATTTTCGATACTATTTTCAAAACTTTCTGAACTTGAACGGGTATCTCTGCCTTTATAATCCGCCAGCAGCTTTGTAAAGTCAGGTCGTTCATTAACAACTGCTCTATCAGGTGTATTATCCGGTACGAAAATTCCGTAAGTTCGATTGGATCTCTTGTAGTATTTCTGAGCTACTCTCTCTATGTCTGAAACTTTCAGATTTTCGATTCTGTCGCGATTAAGAAACCACAGTCGCCAATCCCCTGCACCGATATACTCTGTCAATTCTATTGCGAATTTACTCGTGTTGTTTTCAATCTTATCAATATACTTAACCCTTCCATTTTTTGCTCGCTCAAGATCTTCGGCCTTAATTTGCATTTTGGCAATACTGTCTGCGGCTTCAAGAAAGATACTTTTTACATTATTTATCTCGCTTTCCATAGGCATCGTTGCGAGAAAATAGGTGACGCCGGGATCATACAACACATCAGATCCTCCACTAATTTTTGTGGCGAGTTTTGGTTCTATTAGCTTTTTATACAATAGTCCCGAAGGGTTATTAATCAGCATTTCAATTAAGACAACGTTGGCGGCATAATCCGGATCTGCAAGAGAAGGTGTATGATAACCCATTAAAAAATATTGTACATCTCCGGCACGTCGAAGTTCCACTGTTCTTTCACCGTCCTGGATGGGCTCCACAGTATAAGTGTCTTCCAAAATCCGCCTTGGTTTTGGGATAGATGCAAAATATTGTTGTGTATAGCTTAACGCTTTCTTTTGATCAAATTTGCCGGCGATCACAAGTACAGCGTTATCAGGTTGATAATATTTTTTATAAAAATTTATAAGACTCTGAAGCTTTACCCTCTCGATGTCTTCTTTGCTCCCAATTACGGAATTGCCGTAATTGTGCCATAAATACATGGCGGAAAAAACACGATCAAACAATACATAAGAAGGATTATTTTCCCCTGCTTCAAATTCGTTTCGCACTACGCTAAATTCTGTATCCAAATCTTCCTGAAGGATATACGCGTTCACCATTCTATCACTTTCAAGATCAAGCGCCCATCGCAGGTTTTCATCGGTTGCCGGCAGTGTTTCATAATAATGAGTGCGATCATAAGAGGTAGTCCCATTCGAAATAGCTCCTTTGCCCGCAAGCAATTTATTAATGTCGCTAAATCGCTTGCTTTTCTTAAACAACATGTGCTCCAGCAAATGCGCCATCCCTTTCTCCCCGTATCCTTCGTCTCTTGAGCCCACCTTGTACACCATGTTGACTATTACATTGGTTTGCGTCTGATCGGGCATCAGCAGCACTTTCAGTCCGTTGGATAATTCATATTCGCTAATGCCCTCGATTGTAGTAATAAATTTAGGTGATGTTTGAGCCGAAAGTTGAATCGCAGCAAAGGTTGCGAGCAGGGTAAAGAATAATCTACGCATGATATGTTTCATTTTATATAAAGTCGAAACCTACACAGGAGTATCATAAGCCGCTGCGTGAAGAAGTCTTTCTTCAAATGATATTTAGGATATTTCGAAACGAAAAGAAGTACCACAAACCTACTTTTTATCATCGCGCCTGCCAATACCACAATTGGGTTAATTTCTGAAAAAATTTGGCCATTTACCCGTATAACAGCTCTACGTAAACAATCTTAGCGTACCTATTGTAGATAACGATAATAGAATGGATTTGCTGTCCGAAACTCGATCATTTTTCATTTACCTGTGGCAAGAAAGATCGAAGGCTCTTAAAGTCCATTGGCCTTGCATTTCTTGAAAAAGTTTTTGAACCCTGTTTTACCGGAGAAATAACATCACACGTTGAAGTAGAAACGCGATTGACCGTATATTCGAATGATCCGTCGGGCGAATAATAATTCTGGGTTATTGTGTTCGGGAAACCTTTACTATTGTATTCAAAACTTGCTTTTATTTTATGAAACTTCTTGCCATCGGTACTCTCCACCCATTTCCAATTAACTGCATTATTAGCGCTTAACAAAAGGAATTCGCTTTCGTAAAGACCGGAATATAAAAAAATATATTTCAGCCACTGGTTGCCTCCCAGGTAATTTTGTTTATGATCGTATTTGCTTACTGAGTAGCACGAAAAAAATTCTGTACCCCAATAAGTGCCGCCATATTCGGCACGGGCCATTACATTCACCACATTATGATTTTGGTCATACTCATAGTACTCTGCCCAATTATATTGTGGGTTATTAATATTGATATTTCCCCGCTTTATCATTCGTCCCGCTTTATCATAAAAGAAACTATCTATTGCGCGTAATCCGCCCAGCCATGGGTGATAAAATCTTAATTCAACCGGCAAAAATGTATTGTCTTTATAAGTAAAGTCTAAATGAGCCCCGGTAGGCATATAGGTGCTCCGGATGAGGCGGCCTTTCTTATCATAGTTAATCGTAAAATCGAAATCCGGGTCTGTCGAAATTGGTTGCCCTTTTTTATTATAAATGACATTTTGAAAGAAACCATTATAGTCGTCCTCTGAATGGGTAACAAGGCAGTCTCCATTGGGCCGGTCGTATCCTCCATTTACATAATCAATGTATTTTCTGCATGAGGAATAACCTGCGGCAAGGATTACCAGAAGAGCAATGAACAACGTGTGAAAATTTTTGCGTTTAGCTGCTTTTGTAAATGATAATATTTTCATGGCTTTTATTTTTTTTAGGTTAAAATATTTGATGTGTGAAATTTATTTACCCGGGTACCTTTCATTCGGATTAGGCAGACCTTTTATAGATAGCTTCTCATTCGACCTCAAAAACTTACGGTTCTGTTTCCGGGCTGATGCTTGGTTTTGTGAAGATTCTTTTACATCGCATGTAGAAGTGGATTTGCGTGTAATTGTTCCGAATGATTCTCCGCTGTTGAGATCGAAATATTCTTCGGTTATGGTATTCGGAAATCCCATCGGATTATATTGACACTGAGCCTTGATGTGATATGGGAAACCATCTTCAAAATAACTGTACCATATCCAATCTACTGCGTTGTTCACGCTTGTAAGGATAACACTATTTATATCCAGCCCGCCCCGAAGCATGATGTATTTAAGCCACTGATTACCTCCCAGATAATTGGGTTTGTCATCGTATTTAAGAATCTCTGCAAAAGTATATCCATCGGCCGGATAGGCGGTTCCGCCGTTAGAAGATTTTACGGTTACTTTTTTTACATTGTGTTTTGCATCGTATTGAAAAGACCAGGTTGAACTATAGTCAGGGCTCCATAGATTTACAAATGTGTTTTCAATAATTTCTCCGTTTTTATTATAAACAAAACTGTCGATTCCAATCAGGCCTCCAAGGGCTGGATAATAGTATTTCATTGCTACAGGAAGGAAGCTGTTATTGTTATAAGACAGATCGAAATGCACTCCGCTACTCAGATACGAAAATCTAATCATCCGCCCCTTTTTATCATAATCAATCGTTTGAGCAAAATCCGGATCAAGGGATACCAACTTCCCCTTCTTATCGTAAATAAAATAATCGGTATATCCGACCAGGTCGTCTTCTGTATAGGTGACAAGACAATCTCCGTTAGGCCGGTTATAACCACTGCCGAGATAATCATAATATTTTCTGCACGAGGGGATGAACAGGAAAGGAATTAATAAAAATAAAAAGATTGGGAGGGCACTTCTTTTGCCGGACGTCGGTTTTTTAATTACGTATTTCATGATGACTTATTTTTGAGATTAATCTATCAATATCACGTGTGTATAAGAAAATCTGTTCTACAATGCTGATTGCAGGAACGCAATAGCAAGGGGTGTTTTATGAGGTTTCGTTGTGGTTAAAGAAGTATCCGGTAATGGATAGGAAATTCCGGTTTTTCTGATGATGAGTAGGATGGGGGATATTTTCAAGACAAATGTATCTTAATAAGACGCTGCTGACAATACCACAAAGGGAGTAAATTGATAGCTCTATTCACACTATCCGCTCCTTCAGCGCCTTGGCCACAGCCTCTCGGCCGCAGTTTACATGTAGCTTAGTGTAGATGTTGCGGATGTGCACGCGGACCGTTTCGAAGCTGATGAAACATTCGGCGGCAATCATTTTGTTGCTGTAGCCCTCAACCATCCAGCCCAAAATTTCCTTTTCGCGGGCAGAGAGCTGGTACTTGTTTGGCTGGGTTTGATGAAAGGATTCCAGAACCCGCCGGGCAATAATGGCCGACATGGGAGCGCCGCCCTGCATAACCTCGTCTATGGCTGAGAGTAGTTTTGTGAATGAAGAGTTTTTTAGCAGATAACCGCTTGCTCCAGCACAAAGGCTGTCGAAAATTTTTTGGTC
>JBIQMB010000351.1:0-4605 GCA_044463745.1 Chitinophagaceae bacterium
GGCTGTTTCCTTGCTGTTAATAAATTTTTAAACAGGTGAGCTCACTGGTTTCCTAAGATGCCATACTGAAAGAAATAGAGAAATGAACACGTACCTTAATTCTCTTTTTTCGTTGTGTCCTTCTCTTTTTTCAGGATATTCTTAAGCAGGCCTTTAGCAGATTCTTTTGCTTTGTCGGCCACGTTCTTTGGCGATTCCGGTTCTGCTGTAGAACCGGTGTCTTTGCCACCAAGCAAGGCTTTCTTTAGTTCATCTTTGGCGGCTTCGGTCACTTGTTTTTTTATGGATTGAAGTGTATCCACAGCCGCAGATTTTGCACTGTCTATTTTTGCCTGAGCAAACTCTTTTACCTGCTCCTCCATCTGCGCCGCCAGCGATTCGCCGGTTTGTTTTAAATCTGTTTTAATGGTCGGATTTTTTATCGTTCCACCCAGATCGAGTTTTAAATTAATAACGTCACCTACATTTACGGGAATGCCTTTGGAACTGGCGGCTGACGCCAGATTGTTAATCAATTGGTTACCCTGTGTGCCCAAAAGTGCACGCGGAAGTTTCATGTTTACCGCAAAATCGATGGATTCATCAAAGGCCTGAAGTCCGCCGATTTCCATCTCTATACCATGAACCTTAACGGTGAAGGGTTTCACCAGCAGTTTGCCGTTCGAGAATTCAAAGAATGCCTTTATATCCTTCATTGTGATATTATGCAACTGAGCTACATTCAATGTGGAAGCAATCTTTTCCAGCGGAGCAAATTTGCTGAGCACGCCCTCAATCAGAAGCAGGTTTCCCGCACCGGACAAGGTGTTCATATCTACTTCCATATCATTATCCAGGTTGCCATGAAGGTTCAGGCTCGATGAAAGACTTCCGGAAAGAAACCGGCCGATGGGCATAAGTTTTTGCACCGTATTCACCGCCATAAAGGTCTTCTGTATATCCACTTTATTTACCTGGTAAGTAAGAGCGATGGATGGTTTCTTTTTATTTAGTTTGGTGCTGTACGATCCGCCAATAGAAATGGTTCCGTCAAAAGCGTCGCCATGGATATCATTTAATTTCACGGTTTCATCATCAATCGTGAGGGCACCGGCTAAATTGCGAATATTGATTTTGTCATAGTCAATTTCACCTGCCCGGGCATTTAATACAACATTGAGATTGGCCGGTACCACAAACGGGCCACTATCAGGTTGGGTGGTGGTATCTGAGGCCAGACCCATCCATTTGTTCAGGTCAATTTTATCGGCATTGACGTTAATATTTGCGCTCAGGGGTTTGTTGCTAAACACATAATTCATCAGGTTGTTGATCTGACCGTTTCCGGAGAATTTGGTTTTTAAATACTCACCGGTGAGGTTAGATATGTTGACCCGCGAAGGTGTGAAACTGGTATTGAGTGTATTGATAAATACCCCATCCGGGTAATCGGCAGAAACATATTTAAAGCTGCTCAGGTCAAGATTTCCTGCGGCAAAAAAGTTTTGGTATTGCTGTTTTTCCAGATCGTTTACATTACCTTTTACTGAGAGATTGGCATTGAGCAGCCCACTTAATTGTGTGCCTTTTTCAAGCTTGATGAATTGGCTAACCTGGGTAAGGTCTAATTTTCCTTTGGCTGCTGCATCCACAAACATAGAGGTTACCGGATGTTTCATTAAAAGCCTGAACGAGAAAGGGTCCTTGTCTATTTTCAGGTTGGCATTACTGATATTCACAACCGTGTTATCCGTTTCACCATCAGGGTTATCCACTACCGCATTCAGGTTGATTTGTTCTATGCCTTTGGGCAGATCGGGATATTTGAAGGCGCCATTTTTTATCACCATAGACACATGATATCCGGGCATGGTTTTTTCGCTGTAAACCCCTTTCACATTACCCTCAAATGCTGCCTGTCCGGAAGCGGTTACTTTATCGAAATCCTTTTTGTAAACTACCGGAATGAGTGATAATATGTTTTTAAATTCTGTATCCGGCGATTTGAATTGTATGTCCATATCATAGCCGTCATCAAGCATTTTCAAAAATCCACTGGCCGTTATTTTCATGGCATTTAGAGAGGCGGCCAGGTTTTCAAAGCTATACTTGTCTTCCCGGTTATCGATGGTCAGATCCGCATCCAGATTCGTTTTTACTTTGTATAGAAATGGCACCCCTCCATAAGTGTAAGTGACCTGATAGGCAGTGGTGCTCGTAATTAAGGTAAAAAGATCCGAACTAAAATCGCCGCTGCCTTTGTGGTTCAGGTTAACCACCTCGGCCGACATATTGCCCGGCTTATCGTCGTAAAAAATATACGCGTTCTTGATCTCATATTTTTTCAATTCCAGGTGGAAAGGTTTTGATTCTTTTTGCGCTTCGGTGCTGTCTTCTTTAACGATATTCCAGTTGGCCAGGCCGTCTTTATTGACCAGGGCATGAATGCGTGGGCTATTAACTGATACGCTGTAAATATTCATGTCTTTGCCACGGAAAAAACTCATGATATTTACGGCCGCATCAAACCTTTTGGCGTATAAGAGCGTATCCGCTTGGAATGGCGGTCTGCCAATGATTTGAAGCTCATCAAGACCAATACTAACGCGCGGAAAGTGCCTGAAAAAAGAGATATCTACTTTCTTAAAGTCCACATCCGCTTCCAGGGTTTTGTTGATCTCTACCTTGACCAGGTCAACAATTTTATCTTTAAAAATGAATGTTGATGCCACCAGTAATGCGATGATAATCAAAACCGATATCACCGTTATTTTCAGAATCTTTTTAAAACGCTTCATGTTCTTTCTATGTTTTCTTGGATATAAAGTGTAAAATACCTTCATTTATGATTAAGTACCAATTAAACGTAATTTTAATCAGTCATATTTCCAAAAAATTTTGATGGTGTTAACGATAAACCCCTCCACCTGTTTTCGTCCGATAGGACAAGACAGCGTGGAGTTTCGGATATCAAAATTTTCAGGAATTATTTTTTCTCTCCCACGTTGTCGGGTTTGTCTGCGCTTGGCTGGCCAAACGCCAACAGGGAGGAAAGAAAATTTTCCCGGAAGTCAGGCGCATATCAAGTAACTTTGATCAATTCCCAATCACATTCATGGAACATTTGCCCGGCCTCATAAATGATTTGGCGCTGATATTAATTGCGGCGGCTATTGTTACCCTGATTTTTAAACGAATCAGGCAGCCGGTGGTATTGGGTTATATCCTTGCCGGCTTTCTGGTAGGGCCCTATTTGTCACTTACCCCTACCGTCACGGATACCGAAAACATTAAAACACTTGCCCATATCGGGGTTATTTTTCTCCTCTTTAGTTTGGGTCTGGAATTCAGTTTTAAAAAATTACTTCGGGTAGGCGGTGCAGCATCCATCACGGCCCTTATCGAAATTCTGTTCATCACCATTACCGGATATTATGCAGGCAGGCTGATGGGGTGGTCGTTTATGGACAGTGTTTTTTTGGGAGGAATGCTGGCCAGCTCATCTACAACTATTATCGCGAAAGCGTTTGACGAACTCGGAATGAAAACGATGCAGTTTGCCCGCATTGTTGTGGGCGTGCTTATCGTGGAAGATATTGTGGTGATTATGCTGATGGTTTTACTTTCTACCGTAGCTGTGACCAGGCAGTTTGAAGGAAGCGAAATGCTTTTTACCATCGGAAAATTATTCTTTTTTCTCGGCCTCTGGTTTATCACCGGTATCTTCTTAATACCAAGCTTTCTTCGAAGAGCTAAAAAATTTCTGGACGATGAAACCCTATTGGTTCTTTCGGTAGGGCTCTGTCTGGGAATGGTGGTGTTGGCGGTTTCAGCCGGTTTTTCGGCGGAGTTGGGTGCGTTCATTATGGGGTCTATTTTATCCGAGACACCACGCGCTGAAAAAATTCAGAAAATTTTTAACCCGGTACGTGATCTCTTTGCGAGTATATTTTTTGTTTCGGTAGGGATGCTTATCGATCCGGTTACGATTGTAGAATACAGATGGCCGGTAATATGGGTAACCCTGCTAACCTTGTTCGGCAAATTGTTCAGTTCAACCATCGGAGCACTGATATCGGGCCGGCCACTGCGCCAGTCGGTTCAAATTGGAATGAGCATGGCTCAGATCGGAGAATTTGCGTTTATCGTAGCCACATTAGGATTGAGCCTGGGAGTGATCAGTCCATTTCTGTTTCCCATTGCTGTAGGAGCTTCGGCCATCACCACATTTACCACGCCATATCTGATCCGGTTTTCAGAGCCCGTCTATAATTTTATTGATAAAAGATTGCCGGCAGGTATAAAGCGGAGATTGGTTAATTACTCATCCGGTGCACAGAATATACAGACAGAGAGCAAATGGAAAGGCGTGTTGATGGCCTATCTTAAAATCATCATTACCAATAGCATCCTGATTATCGCTGTTACGCTGTTTTCTTTTAATCTCATCATTCCGTTTTTCGAAAAGAATATTCACAATCCTATACTTAGTAAGCTGGTTTCTCTCATTGTGTCTTTATTGATCGCATCTCCGTTTTTATGGGCGCTGATTGCCAGGAAGCCTGAAAACAACGCTTATAAAGTATTGTGGATCCATAAAAAATACAGTCGCGGACCTTTGCTGAT
>JBIQMB010000352.1:0-4595 GCA_044463745.1 Chitinophagaceae bacterium
GTACAACATGGGACTTCATCGTTGGCACTACGTGCCCGACGAAGTCTTATTTGTTCCCGGAAGAAGTTGATCAATATGATCCATATCTTATCCGAGAATCGTTGCACAATTGTATCGCGCATCAAGACTATAGATTAGGCGGTAAAATAATTGTTGTGGAAAATGAAGATGGGTGGCTTTCTTTTACCAATTCGGGTGGTTTTATTCCGAAAAGCGTAGAAGAGGTTGTAATTGCAGACGCTCCCGAGCCGAAGTATCGAAATCCTTTTTTGGTGAATGCCATGGTTAATCTGAATATGATCGATACAATCGGCAGTGGCATTAAGAGGATGTACAATATCCAGCGAAAGAAATTCTTTCCATTGCCGGATTATGACTTATCTGACAATAAAGTGAAGGTGACTTTTTACGGAAAGATAGTGGATATGAACTATGCACAAAAATTAGCCGAGGTACCGGATTTGAGCTTAGATGAAATTATTTATTTAGATAAGGTGGCAAAGGGCAAAGAGATTAATAAAAAAGAAGCGGAAGTTTTAAGAAAAAGAAATCTGATAGAGGGAAGAAGGCCAAATTATCACATATCATCGGACGTCGCGGAGGTTACCGGCGAAAAGGCGAGTTATATGAAACAGCGAGGAATTGATGATGATTATTGTCGAAAAATGATTGTAGATTATTTAGTAAAATTTGGCAAGGGAACCAGAAGTGACTTTGAAGAGTTGTTACTTGACAAATTGCCAGATGTTTTGAATATCACACAGAAAAAAAATAAGATAAAAAATAATTTGCAATTTTTAAGAACAGAGGGAATAGTAAAGGCAATAGGCAGGGAATGGAAATTATCTGATCAGTAGTCGTTTAAACGGCATTTAGTTTTTATCAACTAATGAGCACTTTAGACAACAATTGGACGATGTTTAGACGATGTTTAGACGATATTTAGACGATATTTAGACGATAAATTTTACTAAATGTCTCATTATCAGTGTCTTATAAACAAATCTAAATCGAAAAATAAAATTCTCTTAGACGAAGAATAGTCGTAAGTCGTAAGTAAAAAGTCGTAAGACCGACCCTTATGACTAACCAACTCATGACTTACAACTAAAATTCAAAATATGTTGCAGAAAATGAAGCGGAATAATTTGATAGCGTTAACGAAGGATCGGATGTGGGAGTTGGTTTAATTTAAACGGGATTTAAACGGGATTTAAACGAGGTTATACGGGATTAATAACTGAGTTTAGACGAGATTTAGACGAATATTGGAACTAAAGTGAAGAGCATTTGACTGAAAATGAAATAGTTATGAATATGGATAGTTTGGAAAATAAAATTTGTTTAGACGAAGTTTGGTGGGATCGGTCGGGATTTTAAATTCACCCAGAAGTTTTCCAAATTATCCCAGGTGAAGAAAAAAATGACGTCTTTAGAACATAATGGATATTGGTTGATAGGTTGCAACCTTGAGGGGATGTTAGGTTGCAACCTTAGGATGGTAAGGTTGCAAGCTCTGAAAAAGGTTGCAATCAATTAAAGTAGTGATAATCAATGGAGTACAGTGAATTGTATTATTGGGTGGTGGTGAGTTGCAACCTTGAAGGTTGACAGCTTAGAATGCTAGGGTTGATAGCTCAGGATCAAAGGTTGACAGCTTAGAATGCTAAGATTGACAGCTCAGGCTCTAAGGTTGACAGCTCCAGCAAGCAATCACTTAGATTAAAGCGGGAAGAACTGGAAGATTTAATAATGAAAATTTGTAACGATAGATATGTGAAAATGGAAGACGTAGCAATCCAAATTGAAAGATCAATAGAATATCTGAAAAACAAGGTCTTTCCACAGATGGTACGAGAAGGGAAATTAATAAAAAAGTATCCCTATTCACAAACTCATCTGGAACAGGCTTATAAAGCGGTGAAAGAGAAGTGATTAGTGGAAAATGATTAGTGACTGGGGGTTGGTGGATGGTAGCTAAGAAGGTTAAGGTTGACAGCTCAGGATCAAAGGTTGACAGCTAAGAAGGTAAGGTTGATAGCTTAATGATAATGGTTAGTGAATGATGTCTTTAAGGTTGCGACCTAATCGTAAGTAGAAAAGCCGTAAGACTTACACTTATCAAATTTTGTCTGTGCCCGGTAGGCATTGAGTTCGATTTTGAGTTTGATAATTCCATTCATGATCGCTATATCCTTATTGATGACAACTGGAAAATTGTTTTGGGTCGTGGCCTGGATATCTGGAATAAAACCGGAGGTTATTTTGATATCGCGGAAACGAATCAGCTTTACCGGACGTGTAAAGGTTTTTCGATTAGTGTATTAAAGCAAAATGAATAAGGACTCCAAACCCAACCAATTATCCTCACTTCACATTTTCCTTAAGAAAATCGGCGATCTTATTAAAGGAATCCGTCAGGTTGGCACCACACCATCCATGGTTTTCATTTGGGTAAAACACATACTCGTTAACCACTCCAAGACTGTTGAGTTTATCCCGAAGCATCTCCGATTGCCGGGCAGGCACTAAAATATCTGCTCCGCCTTGCAGAATAATGGTTGGTGGGCTTTGGGCCGTAACATAATTTAGCGGACTAGACTTTTCATAGAGGTCTCGTTTTGTGGTGGGCGTGCCGCCTGTGACCTCCACCATCAAAAGCGGAATTTCATTTATTGTCGGATTGTTATAAAAATCGATAAGATCCGTAGGGCCAAAAAAATCCACCACAGCGCTTATCTTAACGGGTTTATCATATTTATATGCCTGCAGGCATACCATGTGCCCTCCTGCACTGGCGCCCAATAAAACAATTTTATCGCTGATATGATAAGCCTCTCTTTTATTATAAATGAATTGCAAGGCCGATTTCAAGTCTTCTTCCTGAGTGGGAAATAAATTTTTTCCGTTAGAAACCAAGCGGTAATTAATATTGATTATGGCCCAATCCGGCAATCTCCGCTGAAGTGAATCCAAATAAGAATTAAAATCAACTTTATCGCCTTCCTTCCATCCACCGCCATGAACGAGAACAATGGTTTTGGTTGAAGCCGAAGAACGGTTTGCCGGTAGGTACATATCTAACTTTTGTAAAGTATGCGTGCCGTACGATACATTCTTTTCAACCAAAGCTTTTTCCTTATCTGTCGATTGATTTGTTTTCGATTCTTTGAGACAAGATGAAAATATAAAGGCCAATAAAATAAGGTACATAGATTTCATATCATAAATTTAAAAACAGGGTTTCATCAAATTCTAATATCCTTTTGTTCTATCCTAAAACGCAGCTGCAATGAAAAATATTTTTATCAACAAAAGAAGACGGGACCTAAAACTAATACCTGCCACCACTTATTTTTCAAAAGGAGATTTTTTGACATCATTCGGGATATCTGACGAAAGGCTGCCAAAGAAAGCAACTATGTCGTCAATTTGTTTATCAGACATATCTACATTTCGCTGAAGTTTTCCCATGATTTGAACAGCTTTTTTCAGATCGGCGACTGAACCATCATGAAAATAAGGATAGGTATGTGTAATATTCCTTAGTCCCGGCACCTTGAAAAAATACTTTTCAGCTTCATTTTCACTCAGATCAAAAAGGCCGTAATCAACATTTTCTGACCTGGTTAATTTCCAGTAATCTTCATACAGCCCGAATTTTTGCAACATCTGACCACCCATGGCCACTCCGCTATGGCAAGTAATACATCCCGCATTAATGAATGCTTCCAGGCCTTCTTTTTCTTGTTTGTTCAAAACGGAAGTCTCACCTTCCAGATATTTGTCGAATCGGCTCTCCGGCATCAGCGTACGTTCAAAGGCTCCGATGGCGCGCGTCAAGTTATCAAAGGTGAAAGAATTTTTCTGGTTCCCAAAAGCTTTAGAAAACATTTCCGGATAGATATCCACTTCTTTAAGCCGGGCAATTAATGCAACGGTGTCCTTTATATTATGCTCGATCGGATTCAGGATTGGCCCGGCTGCCTGTTCTTCTACATCTACAGCTCTTCCATCCCAGAATTGCATTTTATGTAGGGCTGCATGAAAAACCGTCGGCGAATTTCTGCCTCCGGGTTTACCGGCATCACCCAATGAAAATTGTTGATTATCTACTCCGTAGGTTTCCAGGTTATGGCATGAATTACAGCTAATGTTACCTACGCCCGAAAGTCGTGTATCGAAGTAGAGATGTTTACCCAGATTAACCATTTCAGGATTGGGCTTATCCATCTTTACTGACGAAATCGGCTGAAAAAAAGTTTGAGCTGTGGTGAGCAGTTCAGCATCGTCCATTGATTGCTCAGACTTTTTCTTATCATTATTTACACACGCAAAAACGATTGATGAAGCAATTAAAACGAGAGTTAGAAGCTTTTTCATCCTGCTTGGTTTTAATTTTAAACAATAAAATAAATATTTGTATGCATAAAGGGTACCAATTTACTTGAGACCTTACAAATCGCCGTCTATATTAATGCCGGAGGATGCTCAGTTTAAGAATAAATTGGAATTTTTCTTCATTAAAATTCGTCATACCTGCTTTTGATAAAAATCCAAAAAAAACCCGGAATTTCTTCCGGGCTCTTTATAAT
>JBIQMB010000353.1:0-4593 GCA_044463745.1 Chitinophagaceae bacterium
CTTTTTCTTCATTCAACTTAATAATTTCGCGTTCTATTTTTTCAAGAGCTGAAGCCTTTTCAGTCCTTGCTTTTGTTTGCCACTCCGAATGGGGAACGCCCGCTTCATCCAGCTTTAATTTATTGCTTTCTTTGGTGTATTCATTTTGATGAATGCTGTCTTTTTGCTCTTTGATTTTGGGATGAAATTTTCGCTTTAATTTTTCCTGATCTTCATTTAACTGTACATTGAATTGTAGCACGGATTGTTTGCTTTGCTGCAATTTGTTTTCCAGGTTTTCCTGTTCCTGCTGCAGGTCTGCCACCGTTTTTACACTTTTGCTGATTTGAGAAGTATCCAGATCGATTCCATAGAAACCTGGGTTTTCATGCGAAATTATCCGGGGGTTCAACCCTTTTTGGAACAGCACATTTTCTTCATCAATTACTTTTCCGATGGTTTCATTCCAATCAGGAATGTGTTCGTTGAGCCATCCATACAGGGAATCTTTGCTGTTTTCAATTCTGGAGCGAATGCTATGAATCTGTGCGGTGAGCTTTTCCTGCTTTTCGGCTTCTTTTTCTACTTTTCTTTCAGTTTCTACCTGAAGTTTTTTCTCCTCATACTCCCATTCCCTCTGTATATTTTTAATTGTTTCGGCCGATTGTAAGATTGCACTCTCTGCGTTTACAATAAGTGATCGGATACTCGTTATTTCCACTTTAACAGCTTCTATTTCAGCCTCAAAGAATCGTTTGTGCCTTGCTTCAGATAGTTTTATTCTTTGATCTGTAATGGAGCCATTCTTTTTTTGAACATTGAATTCCGCAGTATCCAGCACTTCACGACTCTGATTACGAATTTCATCGTATATCGTTTCGTATTGATCGTTCAGCTCATCTTTAAATTGCAAAAATTCTGCATTGGCCGCATTCATTTCGGTTTGTTTGGTGTTTTCAAATTCCTGAATTTGATTGGCCAACTGCTTTAATTGTGCTTCATAACGCTGTTGTATTTCTATGAATTGAGAAGTGAGAATGGACTTCTCATCTGTCAGATTTCTATTCTCTAACTCCAAGGAAGATTTTTGTGAAACTCTTTGTAAAATGGTTTCAATTTTTATGGCTTCATACTCTTTGCGTTTAGCGGAGAGTTCTTTTAATTTGCCGGCAACCTGGCCAATCTGTTTGTGAAGATCACTATTCTTTTTTTCAAACACATCGTCAAGGTCTTTCAATTTCCCATTCAACCTCTCTCGCTTTAACTCCTCTGCCTGTAATTGCTGTTGTGCCATGGGCTGCTGCTCCTTTACCCTATTGAGCGCATAGCCAAGCTGGTATGCGAGTTCCTTTTTCTTTTGCTCAAGGTATTGAAGAGCAGAATAGACGGTAGCAACTTTTTCAGCCTGTCGATCTAAGTTTCCTTCTGCCCATTTTCTGATATCGTTCAGATTGGTTTCAAAATCTTTCAGATGGGTTTGTGAATAAGTCGTCAGGTCAATTTTTATTTCATCCTCAGATAGTGATTTGATAATGGTTTCTTTCACAAATTCCGCGTCCAGCTTTGCATTTAAGAAAACATTCGTAATTGTGCGGGGAATATTTTGGTATTGCCTGCTTTCTATCAGGGCGTATTTTCTAAATTCGGCCGGCAAACCTTTGTTGTTGCCATACAAAATGTTTCGGTACTCCACATAGCTGCTTACAATTCTGGTAGAATCAATTCTCCCCAATGCTGCTCTCGTTTTATCCCATGTTTCAAAAGCTTTCCCTTCGTTGTCGATGAACAAACTTTTGTCATATCCCGAATTGAAAAAGCGGAAAGCCACCCTGCCCTGCGATTTAAATGAGAGTACACAAAACTTTCCCGCCTCAGTATGTACTTCGTAGATGATGTAGGAATTCTGGTATGGAAAATAATATTCGTTGTAATTTTGTTTCTCTCTTGAGATACCCAATTTTTGGGCATCCGCGTTATAAAAAAACAGAATAGCTCTGAGCAAAGTACTTTTTCCAACGCCCTGTGTTCCAATGAAGTGTACATTTCCATCCAAATTCACCTCAGCATATCTCAGCGATTTATCAGCGCTGTTTATGAAAACAATTTTATTCAGGTATCTCATTGCTTACTTCTTCGGGAATGTTTATGGTTAGAATCAGTTGTTCAAGATATTTAAACGAAGCCAATACTTTATATTGATGAGTAATTTCATTTTCCAGTTCGATAAAGTTATCATCTGTCAGGCGTTTTAAAATCCAGTCCAGGATGTCTTTATAATTGGTTTTGTTTGACTGCTTCTTCATGCTTTGCAGTTTGGTTTCCAGCTCAGCATCGGTATTCATCCGAATTAAAATTTCTGAAGGCGTAAACCGATATCCGGAGCCAAAAGCGTTATCAAATGTTTTAAAGAAATCAAGAATATCAATCCACCTGTATGCCGCTTCAATTTTATTTTCCAGGTCAACCCGTGTTTCAGGCCGGCTAAAATAATAATATTCATCCCCTTTTTCGAGCGTAAAATTGAGGTGTGAAAAATACTCATGGAGATCTTCATAATTTCCTTCTTCATCAATGATGTTGTATAAGGTGCTGATGGTTTTATCAGAACTGTTTGAACTGATGAATTGACCACGACTGAGTATTTTAAAGATTTCCGCTGTTTGAGGAATCATAGTATTTTATTTTTAGTGTTTGGCTCTCTTCTCATTGTAATCTTTTGCAAACATTCTGCTCTTCGTTTCCTTGCTATTTTGGATATATGAGTGCATACTCAATTTCTCCTTTCTCCCAAACATCATCCGTAATTTCGAGCACATTTTCATACTGCGAAACCATCTGGCAGTAGATCGTTACCCGATCTTCGAAAGATATTTCTTTCTGGAAATCATAATTCATTACAAAATCAAACAGATTGTGGCTCCCGGCAATGAAGTTGTTTTTTACGTCTTCCAGGTGAATCTGTACCTCTTCTTTGGTCTGGGTTTCAAGGTATTCATTTGAGATGTTACCGGCAATGGGTCGCTTTAGTCTAACGCCTGATTTTAGCCTGTGCGCGATTTTTTCAATGCTCATCCTTGCCTCTTCATCACTTTGCAAAAAATCGAGCGAAAGCTTAAGACGGTAAGAGGGTGAAGGTTCGAAAATGACGGCATTATTTATAGCCAATACCTGCCGGATATCGGTTGAAGTTTCCAAAATAAACTGGTCTTTGAGGTACTTTATTTTTTTTAGTTTTTCAATAATAGAGCTTTGTTGTTGAATCTGGTTCAGGAAGTCGATAATCTGCCTTTCTATTTCAATCAGGTTATGGGTGCATTTGCTCATTTGCATCTTCAATTCAACAATAATTCGGTTTAGTTCTTCATCTGTAGCGGTTCTGAAAAAAGTCAGGTCTTCCTCCGTTATCAGGTGTTCGGTTTGTTCAATCAGTCTTGTGATATCCTTTCGCTTTTGGTCCAGATTAATGAGCTTCGCTCTTTTGTTTTTAAAGTTTGGTTCGCTCTTGAAAGTATTGTCAATATTGCGTTTCAGGTCAACCACATTCCTCAAAGTAATGATGCCAATTTTGCGTAGGGTATTTTTTACCACCCTTAAATATTCATATCTTCTTTGCTCTTTTTGTTCGTTGAAATAGTATTCGATATTCTGTTTAACCTTTTCCAGGTTTTCATTAATGTAGGAAGTATTAATCTCTTCATTGGCCTCAAGAACCTGCTCAAAAAACTGTAAATACAGATCGTCAATTTCCAGATTATTACCGTTTTGCCGGATGACGGAATGGTTAATCAGAAACTGAAGACGATTGTAATTATCTTCCAATAATTCCAGCGCATAATCAAGTTTATAATCGGTTGACTTTCGCTTTTTAAACATTTCTGTTATCAGCTTCTCTTCGCGATGTAAGGCCGACAACAGTTCTCTGATATTGGAGAAAGTATTCATTTAATGAGAAAGATATTCATTCCTTGCGAAGCTACCAATCTTAATTATAGTTTGTTAATCCGGTGTTGGGGGAAATAAGGAATTATAAAGGGAGTAAATCGGCGAATCAAAATGAGTTTATCCGTGTCATCCCAAAGTAGTAATGGCTGAACCATGGTGCATACCTCAAGTAATACTAACAAAACAACAATGAAACTTTATAATGTAACCGGATTAGTTTCTTTATCCAACGTTCTCCGTCAGTTTGTTAGAGAGACATAGAAAGAATGTGGCTAAAGCCTTGCTGCTGTATGCTTTGGTTCCGTCGGTTAAAACCGACGGCAATAGATAATAACAGTTATTATAATAACCTTAGAACGTTGCTGTTTTTTCTAATTTTTTCCTAATTCTGAATGCCTTCCGGTCTTAAAACCGGGCAGAAAACCATCAATAAATCTAAGGACAAAGAGATTCACAAAAAGTTTTTTGCGTAGCCATACGTTAACCATTTGAGGGTGAATAAAAATATTTGCGCAATGGGCTTTGTGTTTATCAATCTGTTTTCGCCAAATGTGCGTACAGAATAAGGTGCTGATCACTTAAACATTCGTGAAAGCGAATTCAGGCAAGGAGATACGTCGAAATAAAATCCTTCAATTCCGTCTTCGTTTTCAGCAAGAGTAAGGTAATCAT
>JBIQMB010000354.1:0-4585 GCA_044463745.1 Chitinophagaceae bacterium
ATACGCGTAGTGGAACTGATGCCACAATATTTAAAAGAATTTGGTAGTGCAGATTTAAAGACCGAACTATTCGGACATGTCTATGATGCACCCTTTGGAATTGCTCCTGTTGGTTTACAAGGACTGATTTGGCCTAACGCTCCGGAAATACTTGCCTCTGCTGCATTCAAACATAATATTCCATTTACATTAAGCACTGTTAGCACCAGCACCATTGAGCGGGTGAGCGAATTGACCGAAGGGCGTGCCTGGTTTCAACTTTATCATCCTGCCGAAAATGATCTTCGGGATAAAATAATAAAACGAGCTGCTGATCACTGCCCCGTCCTTGTTATTTTAAGCGATGTACCAACCTTTGGCTATAGAAATAAAGAAATTAAAAATGGGCTGGCGATGCCGCCACGAATGACCTTGCATAATATTTTTCAAATAATAGGAAGGCCACACTGGGCTTTGCGAACCCTGATCCATGGCCAGCCCGCTTTTCAGGTAATGAAACCATACATGCCCAAAGGAATGAACATGCATCATCTGGGATTATTTATGAACAAAACCTTTAACGGAAGACTTAATGAAGAAAAAGTAAAAGCCATACGCGACCAATGGAAAGGAAAACTGGTGTTAAAGGGAATTGTAAATGAAACCGATGTGGAAAAATGTATCCGGTGGGGTATAGATGGCATCATCGTGTCCAACCATGGTGGCAGACAATTAGATGCGGGAGAGTCAACCATCCATTCTCAAAAAAAAATCGTAGATAGATACCAGGGGCAGATCACAATCATGATGGATAGCGGGCTCCGATCTGGTCCGGATATAGCACGGGCACTGGCCTCTGGTGCTGAATTTACTTTTCTTGGTAGATCATTTATGTATGGGGTTGCCGCTTTGGGAAACGAAGGAGGAAATCATACCATTACGATTATAAAGAGGCAGTTACAGCAGGTTTTGGATCAGTTATGTTGTGCAAGTCCGGAAAAATTACGGGAACATCTTATACATTGATTTCCGATTTTTATGGCTATCTTTCGCTAAATAAAACCGATAAGACATGAAATTAATTCTTTTCATTTTTTCCTCTCTTTTATTCAGCTTTACCGGCCAACAGGATGCTTCGCTTCAGGGTGCATGGAAATCAGTAAACGGAAATGAGACCACTGTTGTACTGATTCAGGATGGCTACATTACAACGACAATTTATACTCCGAAAGCGTTTAAAGAAACAAGAGGCGGCCTTCTTAAAACCGCTGGCAAAAAAATGACCATAGAGCAAGAATTTAATACCGCAGCCAAAGATTTGAAAACCGAATCGCTAAGCTATCGGGTGAAAGGAAAAACACTCGAAATAAATAACCAAAAATATGAAAGAATTGATGATGGGATTGCTCCATTAGCAGGTGTTTGGAAAATAACCGGCAGGATGGAAGAAGGCAAGATGAATCAAATACATCAGAGCGGTACAAGGAAAACCCTTAAAATGCTGACAGGTTCCAGATTCCAGTGGTTTGCCATCGACCCGGACGGAAATAAATTTTCAGGTACCGGCGGCGGCACCTATGTTTTTAAGGATGGGAAATACATTGAAACGATAGATTTCTTTTCGCGCGATGCATCAAGAGTCGGATCTTCTTTATCCTTTGACGGCCATCTTGAAGAGGGTAAATGGCATCACTCGGGCCTAAGCAGCCGCGGCGACAAAATATATGAAGTTTGGGAAAAGGCATATTAAACAGTAATCCCAATTGAAACCTGATGTTCAGACTAATACCTGAGCGATTCACAAATTAAGTTGACATAGTGTCATTAATCCATCTTGTTTATCTGCCAGTCACCAAAAGCTCTGTACCTCCTGCCAGGCAAAGAGCAGGGAGCAAAATTGCGGTAAGCTACTTTACATAAAGACTGCCAAATCAAGTTAACAAATCATAAGGCACGAAATTTGTTAAAATGACAACAGGGCAGGATTTTGAACAGCCTCAGTTTATAAAGTAATTTTCATCACCTGAGCAACCTAAGTCCTGATCCATCATTATTTTAACAACATAAAATTTTTAAAAATTATGGCATTCACATTACCGGCTCTCCCTTATGACTTTAGTGCTTTGGAGCCAAACATTGACAAGCAGACTATGGAAATTCACCACGGCAAACACCATGCTGGTTATGTAAACAATCTAAATAAGGCCATAGAAGGAACTGAATATGCAAATAAATCTCTTGAAGAGATTTTGGCATCTGCCGGAAAAGCAGGGGCCGCTATTCGTAATAACGCAGGCGGGCACTGGAACCACAGTTTCTTTTGGGAACTGATGGCACCCAATGCAGGAGGAAAACCCGAAGGCGATTTAGCAAAAGCAATTGATGACAGCTTCGGAAGCTTTGACGCCATGAAGGAAAAATTTAATGCCGCCGGCGCAAGCCGTTTTGGTAGCGGTTGGGCATGGCTTGGTGTACAAGATGGTAAATTGGTCATCTGTTCTACTCCTAACCAGGACAACCCACTAATGGATGTAGCAGAATGCAAATGCACACCGATTCTTGGCGTGGATGTTTGGGAGCATGCTTATTACCTCAAATATCAGAACAAACGCGCCGACTATTTAAGTTCATGGTGGAATACCATCAACTGGAAAAAAGTAGCGGAGCATTACGAAAAAGCTAAGAAATAAAAAGTAGCTGAATTAGTTATATAGCAAAGATGAATAAACCGTCTGGAGTAATTAATCCAGGCGGTTTTTTTATTGTAGGAAAAGGAGGTAGCTATCCTCATAGCATTTGTAAAATGTATATGTAAATACAGTATGTTTGTATTATGCCAAGAAGAAAAAATGACATCCTGCTTAAGAGTGCGTTTGAAGAGACTTTTCCTGATCTTCTGCGATTTTACTTTCCGGATGCGGATGAAATTTTTGATATGGATCGGGGATTCGAATTTCTTGATAAAGAATTGGGTGAGTTATTCCCGGAATTAGAAAAGAAAGGAGGCAGTCGTTTTGTGGATATGCTGGCGAAGGGCTATTTGAAAAATGGGCAGGAAGAATGGATTTTGGTTCATACTGAAATTCAGGGAGGAAATGACAAGAGGTTTACAGATAGGATGTTCGAATATTGGTACAGAATTTATGATAAGTACAAAGTAAAAATAACGGCTTTGGTCGTATTTACGGGTGCGAAAAATCAAAAAAGGCCAGACACATTTCACCGGAGCTTTTTAGGTACGGAAATTACATACCGTTATAACACATACCATATCCTGGAACAGGATGAAAAAACTCTTCTATCTATGCAGAATCCGTTTGCCTTCGTAGTATTAGCTGCTCAGCAAGCCTTGCTTTCAGGCAAAATCCCGGAGGTAGAATTAAATCAAAAAAGGCTTCTTATCGCTAAGGCTTTAATCGACAGCAAGATTTTTAACCATGCACGCATCAGCAAATTTTTATATTTTCTGAAGCAGTTTGTATATATTGAAAACTCAAATTTAAATAGTAACTTCGATAAGAAAATAGATCAGTTAACCGGAAAACAAAATACCATGGGAATCATTGAAGCAATAAAAAAAATTGAAAGAGAAGAGGCTTTTGAAAAGGGAATGGAAAAAGGAATGGAAAAGGGAATGGAAAAGTGCAAGTTAGACTTTGTAAAAAATCTTCTTTCTCAATCTGATTTCAAAATTTCAAAAATCGCTGAGCTTGTCGGTGTGGGTGAAAGCTTTGTAAGAAAAGTAAAAAAGTCATTGTAGATTTTGAAAGCACCAGCACTGCTTGTTTCTTTTATCTGCAAAAAAACTTTTTAGCCCACTAATCTGCCAAGACTCCGGATACGATTTATTTCCTCGAATGCGGAATATTTCCATTGAGCAATAGGATTCTGTGTTTGCATTTAAGAACTCATTTAAAAAGTATTTTGACAGAAAAATAGATCAGTTAACCGGAAAACAAAATACTATGGGAATCATTGAAGCAATAAAAAAAAATTGAAAGAGAAGAAGCTTTTGAAAAAGGGTTAGAAAAGGGATTAGAAAAGGGCAAGACGGATTTTGTAAATATCTTCTTTCTCAATCCGATTTCGAAATCTCAAAAATCGCTAAACTTGTCGGTGTAAGTGAAAGCTTCGTCAGAAAAGTAAAAAAGTCATTGTAGATTTTGAAAGGACCGGCACTGTTCGTTTCTTTTATCTGCAAAAAAAATCATTAATTCCGCGCACTCATTTGGCCAGAACCCGGGATTTAATTTCTGTCTTCGGATAAAGCATGTTTCCGATAAGTAATAGACTCGCGCATCAATAATGAAAACCAGTTTAACAATAACTTCGATAAGAAAATAGATCAGTTAACCGGTAAACAAAATACTATGGGAATCATTAAAGCAATAAAAAAAATTGAAAGAGAAGAGGCATTCGAAAAGGGATTTGAAAAAGGGTTTTGTGAAGGTTTTAAAGTTGGTTATGAAAAGTCCAAGCCAGACTTTGTGAATAATCTTCTTTCTCAATCCGATTTCAAAATTTCAAAAATAGTTAAGCTTGTCGGCGTAAGTGAAAGCTTCGTCAGGAAAGTAAAAAAAACAATGTAGAATTTTTTCACTCATCA
>JBIQMB010000355.1:0-4581 GCA_044463745.1 Chitinophagaceae bacterium
CTTGTTTCATCCATAGAATTAAGTTTTGGCTGTTCGCAAATAATGGGTATTAGTTCACGCTTATCTTGTTTTAATCTTCTTCAGTTTTGCATTTATTTTCTCTATCTCGAATTCATGCGGATCCCAGGTTTTTCCCTTCTTAAGTCCAAGCCACACTCTAAAATCCTCGTATTCCGGACCTGACGGATTTTGCATTACCTGCTTAAATTCTTCAAAACCACCGGTTCCTCCACAGTCTTCGGGCGGGCATTTTCCTCCACCTGCTGTACAAACCGGAAATCTGGAGGTTTTAACTATCATTTTCTCCAGGGTTATTTCGTGCTCCCAATAATCGCCAAAGTCATATACATACTTAAAGACGCGGCCTTCACCTTTAAAAATATCCCAGATCTCAATCTTATCCGCATCAAGGCTCAGCACCGCTTCATTATCTGCATATCGCATATCTTGAATATCAATCGAACTTCTATATCCGTCATCCGAAAAAGAATATAAATGGGATGAGTTCCAGCCAAAGGCAGCCTGTATAGTCCGGTGCAAATCGCTAAAACTGGCATGAGCACTCATTTCAATACGGCGCCATACCTCTGGATTCTCTACATAAAGTAGTTGAATTTTGAGTTGAAAAGTCATGTTTTTTATTTTTTATATTATTTCCTATTTATCATTTATTGCCCATCACTTATCCCTTATAATTCATAATTCATAATTCATAATTTATCACTCCTCACTTCCCCACCCTCTCCACACACCCCATCCCTTGTGCTGAATACAAGCCCAGTCCGGCATTCATGATTAAATCCAAAAATCGTTTTTCAGCAGTCAGTTTTAATTTAAAATTCAAAAACCCTTTTATTTGGGTTCTCTCCATGCTTCCATCTTTAATGGTTACCAATCTGGAACGGTATGGGTTATCGTACCATCCGATCTCCATCAAAAGAATGGCCCCGGAACCGGTTTCTTCATCCCAGCATGCTGAAATTTTATTGCGCCAGTTATGGATTAAACTACCGGTAAATGCAGGATCATCCGGTGCGTGGAAGCTATAATTGCCTTTGTCGTCTTTGCTACCTGCTACCACAGCAGAACATGGTCGAACGATGATTGGGGCTATCTGATTTTCGGTTAAATCGTTGAGCGGATTGGTGAGTGCCTCAACCGATTGAACCATAAATGAAGCCTTCGAATTTTTATCTGCAATGATGATCGTTTCCGTACGAAATAATCCTTCAATAAATGACTGGCTGGCCTGTGGCAAATGAAAACAGACCATGACAGACACGATGGATTCTGTGAGAACAAGCCTGTCGCTCTCCCTTTTATACCGAAGTTTAAGATCAGAAAATGTAAAAAATTTATAGCCTTTGCCATAGCCTTTCTCGTGCAGAAAGTTCGCGTATTGGTCATCGCCCTTTGCCAGGATTTTGTAGATAGCGGCTGAAAGTGGATATTGATAATTAATCGGTATCTGTGCATTTTTATCAGTCGTAATCAGGGTTAATTTAAATCTCACAAATCAAAAGTTTAAATTTTAAATGGTTTTATTCACGCTTTATATCATCAGGCCATCGTCTTGCTCACGCCCACATAACACCTCCGGAAAATGACAAGCATGTCAGGCAGGCTGTGGGTAGCCTTGTCGATTGCAAATTAATTTTCTGTGATTCCAAAGTAGGCAGTTCGGCGGATGTAAATTAATAATTTCTGCATTACTTTTTATGCATTCTTTTTGCCATTAGGGCTTAAACAAATGATCTTGGCTACCGCTCCTTTAAACGCATATAATAACTGAACAGTTCTTCATCTGTTTCACGCATTCTTTTTCGTGCAGCCAATTCTGATTTTTTATCATTCCGCATGGCGGCATTTTCGGCCTGTTGAAGATGCCGGTAAAATTGGATCGACCGGTCATGTTCCTCATTTATTCCTTTCATATCAGTAGGAGATGCAGGCCTGAGGAGTTGGGTAGTTAGTACACCAGCAATGTAAGCTTTATAAATGCCCACATTTTCGAGTAATGTTAAAATCCGGGGAGATTCGATCCGATGCTTATATCTATCATCAGGATGAAGCCACAATGCCAATGAATAATGTTGGTGCGCATCGTGGGTGCGGCCCATCCTAAAGTAGCACTGGCCCAGATAATAGTGGTAATATGAATCTGCCGGGTTTGAATCCAATTGCGTTTTTATCAAATCGAGAGCCGATTCCCATAATTCGTTTTTCAATAATTCGTCGAAAAAAGTATCGGGATCAGTCATCCTGTTTTCGCAGATAAGGACTTCGGCCGCGTTTTTTAATAGGGCTTCTTTGAAACTTTTGAAATCCGGTTTGAAGGGATAGGTAGTAAATATTTTCAGGAAGCCGGAATCATCCAATGAGGCAAATCTATCTTCAACCATGCTTTGCCAATCTCTGCATAGAGCCAATGCATTTTGTACAAAATTCTTATCCTCAGTCCCGGATTTTAAGGCTTGAGTCAAATGGTTTTCTGCCTTGGCAAAATCGAGGGAACATAACGCATTATATCCTATTTGCGAATCTACGGCGTCCCATAAAGATAATTGTAGCGATTGCATGGCTGGGGATTAAGATACAATTGTTTGTGTGTAAAATTAGCCGGCACAAAAATATCCATCTTACCTATTCCGAATATCGAGGCATGGACAGTATTCTCTCCAAACACAATCGGGCGCACTTCCTGTACAATAATCGAAGGTGATATATCCTGAACTAACCGGCATGAAAACATCTTCAAGCACATGTTCTAACAAAAACGCATAGCGTGTGGCAGTGGGCATGTTGTCAGGAAAGGATATATCTGTCCTCCAGGTACTCAGCATTTTGTCAAACGTTTTCAATACTTCTTCCATATCGCTTTCCGATAATTGATCAGCAGGCGGAAAGTGCTCTTTTTTCAAACCCGTAAAATATGAAAGTGACGTTTCACCTTCTCCGCTTATATACCGTTCTATTTCTTCCATCTCTTCCTCAAACGTAGTTGATTCGGGATAGCCGTAGTTGTCTCCCTTTTTTCTCTCAGCATTTTTAATGTCTTGCAACAGATGGGGAATATAGGGGTGCATGATGAAAAAGTTTATCGTGAGATGATGAGCGATTCTTAGCTCATGCAAATCTAAAAAATAAAGAACATAAACGGTGTTTTCGTCAAATTGCTGCGGGGTCGCCATAATTATCTAAGGCAGTATGCATTAAATTTGTAATTGTAAGAAATCATCTCGTCATTGATAGTTATAAATCATGCACATCCGAACTGTACAAAAATCTGATAACCCTGTGCTGGCACTCATCATCCGCAGCGTGTTTGAAGAGCACGGTGCACCGAAAGAAAACACAGTATATTCCGATATTTCTACCGACCATTTGTACGAACTTTTTCGTCGGGATAAGTCTGTATTGTGGGTAGCTGAGATTGCCGATGAAATTGTTGGTTGCTGTGGTATATACCCAACGGACGGATTGCCGCCGCATTGTGCTGAATTGGTTAAGTTTTATCTGTCTTCTCAAGCTCGCGGAAAGGGTGTTGGCAGGGCGCTGATGGAAAAGAGTGTCCGGTCGGCAAAAGATTTTGGATATACCGAAATTTATATTGAGAGCATGCCGGAGTTTGGGGGTGCGGTTAGCATATATGAAAAACAAGGGTTTCGGTATCTTAAGCAACCCTTAGGTAATTCAGGGCATACGGGATGTACCATCTGGATGTTGAAGGAACTGGGTTCGGATGGGGAACGCAGAGAACAAGGGAAGCAGGGTTAACGCAGAGGATAATAACTATACCGTTCTTGCCGCTTGCTCTGCTCTATCCAACGCTTAACGTGAAGACCGTATTTTTAGCGCAGAGAACATGGGAAGCAGGGTTAACGCAGAGGATAGTTTTTAGCATGAAGTGATGAACGCACTTTAATAAATGCAGTGCTGGAAATTCAGATTCTCTTTTCGAAACTTTTGGAAAGTCGGGACACGGTTACCGCAAAAGCCGGAACCAAGCGAAACTTTCCAAAAGTCGTAGGCGTTTTTTCTTACTTAGAAACGCTTACCAGGAACCCAGCGGGTTCCAATGTTTATAGAAAGTCACCTCGATGACAAAAGTGACTCCAGAGGAGTTAAAACTAATGCTTGCCGACAGCCATAAACAATGGTATTTTAAATTCCCGACCAAGAACCACACATTCTCTTCTCGAAACTTTTGGACAGATTGAACACGTCTACAGCATTAGCCGGAACCAGGTACCGTTCTTGCCGCTCGCTCTGCTCTATCCAACGCTTAGCGTGAAGCGGTTGGATACCCTGCGACAACTCCGGGTACTTATTTCTTTCCGATCTGATTTTTTGAGAGCGCAGAGAACATGGGAAACAGGGTAACGCAGGGAATAATAACTATACCGTTCTTGCCGCTTGCTCTGCTCTAAACCAACGCTTAGCGTGAAGACCGGTTGGATCCCCTGCGACAACTCCGTGTACTTATTTCTTTGCGATCTGATTTTTTGAGAACGCAGAGAACATGGGAACAGGGGTAACGAAGGGAATAATAACTATACCGTTCTTGCCGCTTGCTCTGCT
>JBIQMB010000356.1:0-4579 GCA_044463745.1 Chitinophagaceae bacterium
ATGGCAAATGAGGAAAAAATGAGCGCAATCACAAATATATTATCCACGCTCAGCGATAGCTCAATCAGATAACTGGTCACAAATTTAACCACTGCCATGTGCGGAGACAGGCCTGTCGGATTCTCAACCCAGCCATTTACAAATGATAAATAAACAACCCCGCCAAAGGCAATAGCGCAGGCCACCCATACCGATGTCCAGATTGCGGCTTCCTTTGTCTCAATTACATGTGCTTGCTTATTGAATACCCCTAAATCTAATACCAAAGCCAAAATGACAAAGACAATGAAACCAATCCAAACTATCATTTAGTGTTCAATTATTTTAAAAAATATTCCTCTCTTTATTTTAAACGGCGCCGGAAATCATGCGGCCATTTTCTTTTTAAACAACATTTTAGAAATAACCGGTGCTGTCACTACGGCTACCAATCCCAATATTATCCACTCCAGGTTCTCCTTCACCCATGCATTTTCACCAAGAATAAAACCCAGGGAGGTAAGACTTGCAACCCAGATAATGCCGCCCAAAATATTATAAAAACTGAATTTTTTAAAATTCATTTCTACCATACCCCCTACCACCGGAGCAAAGGTTCGGACAATCGGTAAAAACCGTGCAATCACAATAGCCAGCCCTCCTCTTTTTTCGTAAAACTCTTGTGCTGCGCTGATGTGCTTCCGCTTAAAGATCCAGCTATCCTGCCGGTTATGAATCCAGTGGCCAAACCTGCGCCCAAACCAATAACCAACATAATAACCTGCCAGGGTGGCCAAAACGAAAAGAGAAATCCAGAAAGAGAGGTTCCACAAATCTCCGCTAAAAGGATAACCGGTTTCGTTGGCTGCCGCAATAATCATTCCTGATATAAAAAGTAATGGATCGCCGGGTAGAAAGAAACCGAAGATGATTCCCGTTTCGATAAATAAAATAATCAATACCAGATATAGCCCTCCATTTTTCATAATCCAGTCGGCATCAAGGAGAAGCTGGGCAGATTCCAGAATAAATTCCATCAGGTTCGAATTTCAGCGCAATTTACAGTTTTTGAGAAGCGAATTTTTGGATTAAATCCTTTTCCAATTAATTAGCATTTTTATAACTAACAAGGGCTGCTTCCGATTTTAAAGAAACAGCCCTTGAAACGGGTGGCTAATGGGGCTCGAACCCACGACCCTCAGAACCACAATCTGATGCTCTAACCAGCTGAGCTACAGCCACCATAATTCGGAAGCGCAAAAATAGACAAAAGTTTTATCAACCGGCAAAAATATTTCACAAAAAATACCGCCTGAAATTCAAATCAAACCACTCATACCATTTTAAAAAATACTTTTGAAAGTCGCGAAGCAAATTTGCACCGAATTATAAATGATATGAAAACTATATTTTTATCTGTACTTATTACTATTCTTACTTTTCAGGTGTCGGCTCAGATGCCTCAAAACCGAAACTGGACCGGCGGTTCACCTTCCGGTAGTATGAATGGCGGACGATTTTACGGCAAGGTTGTGGACGGCAAAAACAATAAACCCATTGACGCGGCCACCATTCAACTTTCGCAAACCGTCAGGGATTCGGCCACGCAGGAAATGAATGAAAAAGTAATAGCCCTGGTCATATCAGACCGTAAGGGCGATTTCTCCGTTGAAAACATTCCTGTTCGCGGTAAATACAATTTATTGATCACAGCAGTTGGTTACAGCCCCCATTTTGATGAGGTAAGTTTTGAAATGCTCTCCGGCGGCGACAGAAGTCAGATGATGACAGCCTTTGATAAAGACCTGGGTAATTTTAAAATGGAAGTGAATGTAGAGCAACTCGAAGGTGTGGTCGTTACTGCAAATAAGAGCATGCTGCAAATGGGAATAGATCGGAAAGTTTTTAATGTAGATAAAGATATTTCTGCTGCAGGCGGTACGGCCGTGGATGTGATGAAGAACGTTCCCTCGATTAGCGTGGATATTGACGGCAATGTTTCATTAAGAAATAAATCTCCCCAGCTTTTGGTTGACGGCAGGCCCACTACCCTCACGCTCGAGCAAATCCCTGCCGATGAAATTGAAAGTGTTGAAATCATTACCAACCCCTCCGCCAAATTCGATGCATCAGGTGGCGGAGCAGGAATTCTCAATATCATTTTGAAGAAAAACAGAAAGCCCGGATACAATGGAAATGTAAGAGCCAACGCCGATACCAAGAACAGTTACGGTTTGGGAGGCGATATAAATCTGAGGCAGGGCAAATTCAATTTTTTTGCCAACGGTAACTTCAATAAGAGAAACGGCACCGGTGAAAACAACACCTTGCGCACAGATCATATCGATGGATTAACCGCGAATTTTAATCAGTCGGGAACCACTAAAAACGATGGTCACTTTGCATTCGGAAGAGCAGGAGTAGATTATTTTGTGGACAATAGAAATACACTTTCTCTTTCGGGTATGCTGATGAATGGAAAATTTGACAACACAGGTCTCACCAGCATTATCCGGGATACAACCTGGAATAATATCCTTTCATCAGAAAACGGAACCATCAACACCAGCTCTAATTATGAATTTAATAATGTGGGCGGAACCCTTGGATTCAAACACAATTTTGCGAAGCCAAATAAGGATATCACCGCCGACCTCAATTATTCTGCGAGCCGAAACAATGGCAATACATTAATCAATACACAATATTTTGATGATTTAGGAAATCCAAAAACAGATCTGTTCAGACAGATTACAAAGAATAATGGCAACACCAAAAACCTGATCGTCCAGACCGATTTCACCAACCCGATTACGCAGAACATTAAGCTGGAAGCAGGTTTGCGCGGGGCAGTGCGGACGAATGAAAGCAAGAATGAAAACTTTATGTCCAATTCAGCTACGGGCGATTTCATTTCACTGAAGGCCCTGGATAGCAGGTATAAATTTAATGATCAGGTATATGCAGGTTATATCACCTACTCACAAAAGCTGAACAATTTTTCATATCAGTTGGGCGGACGGATTGAAAGTTCTTTTTACAAAGGAGAACTGATCGATAGCAATCAGGTATTCAGTAATAAATATCCCTTTAGCTTCTTCCCAAGCGTATTTCTGACTCAGAAAATAAACGACAATCAGGATATTCAGCTCAATTACACCCGCAAAATCAACCGGCCTAACTTTTTTCAGTTGATTCCTTATTATGATTTTACCGACTCTCTGAATATTAGCAAGGGGAACCCGGGTTTGAAACCTGAATTCACCAATCTGGTAGAGTTATCTTATCAATTGAACCTGAAAAACGGAAACAATATCGTGACCACGGCTTACTATCGCAATACCAATGATCTGATCACGCGTTACACATACCGTGATCTGAATCCGAATAATGCAACGGCTGATAGCATTTTCATCTCTAGTTTTACCAATGCCAGCAGCAGCAATGCTTACGGGCTAGAAGTGACCTCAATGAACCGGATAGCCAAGTGGTGGAACATTACAACCAACGTAAACCTGTACAACAGCAGCATCAATGGTTCAAACCTGGATATTGGGCTGACCAATAATCAGGTGAGCTGGTTCGGGAAGATCAACAGCACATTTACACTGCCGCACAATATCTCTTTGCAGTTGACGGCTGACTATACCAGTAAAACGATTCTTCCTCCGGCCAGGGGCGGTGGCGGTGGTGGTATGATGTGGGGAGGTCCGATGTCAACAGCCAACGGATATTCGGATCCTACCTACGGGTTTGATTTTTCGGTAAAGAAAGATTTGTTTAAAGACAGGTCTGCGTCCATCTCCTTATCCATGAATGATATTTTTGCCACCAGGGTGTTCAGCACACATTCGCGGGCAGATTTCTCCAAGACCGTATATTCAATACAGGACAACGAGAGATTTCGTAATCCGCAGGTGGTACGCCTGAGCCTTAACTGGCGTTTCGGAAAAATGGATACTTCGCTGTTCAAGAGAAAGAATATGAAAGCTGAACAACAAGGCATGCAGAGCGGCATGGAAGGGATGCAGCAATAAATAAATGTATAGATTACGGAATACGAAAAAAGCACGAAATGTTTCGTGCTTTTTTTATTTTCGAGTCCTTGTGGCTTCGTGGCTATACCAAAAGCTCAACGCAGAGAAGGGAGAGCGCAAAGGTTTCGCAGGGGATAAAGAAGTCACGCAAGGCAGTTTTATCCGCGTTCTTAGGGGCCTTAGCGTGTGCTCTTTTCTGCACGCTTACAAGAAATTTCGCGCAAAGAACGCAACGACCGCAATGGGATTTTTCTTTCAGAAAAATGAATACCCCTCAGTAGCACGCGTTGCACTTGGGATTAGGCTGGTTCAAGTGTTCCAACACAGTTGGGCCACTTGAATCCATTAAAAGTGCCGGTTTGTAACCGGACAGAACAACTGCTAAGATTTTTGACTTTCAGTCGCATACGTCTCGCTTACGACATCATTGCTTACCGGTCTTGCCCAAAAACTAAACGCAGAGAAAGGAACGCAGAGGTTTCGCAGGGGGTAAAGAAATCACGCAAGACAGTTTTTAACTACGTTCTTAGGGGCCTTGGTGTGAGGCTCTTTTCTGCACACTA